>CAYQMV010000008.1:0-46940 GCA_964418705.1 uncultured Sangeribacter sp. | reverse complement strand
GGTCAAATTAGGATCGAAATCCATGAAAATAGTCATCTAACTTTGCTTAACATAGACTCTCTACGCCCCATATCATGCCTTCATGATATGGGGCGTATTTTATAGAACCGCCACCTACCACAAATCCGAATAATCAAAAAAATTGCATTTTATCGGAGCACAATACCATTAAATTTGCATTTTATCGGAATACACTTCCCTTAAAATGACATTTTATCGGAATACAACACCTCTAAATTTGCATTTTATCGGAGTTGACATTTTTTCACACATAAAACAAGCTGCGGCAATCTCACACTAATCACCTGCTCCGACACACGCACAATGACGGTAAAGGATTATGACATATCCATAATCTCCGCCATAGATTGGTTGTTGGGGAGAGTTCCGACACGGAATTAGGCTCAAGAGAATCAAACCAAAAACTTCTCGGGGATTCCAAACAAATCGGAGGGTGAGTTTCCGGCACGGAGATAGCCTGACCCGAGATCGGAACGGGAAGTGACAGCCTGCGCCACCGCCAGCTCAAACTTAGGCAACACAGCAAGGATATGTTCAAAAAGAGAGGACTCTATGGCGGTGTACTGCGTCCACCGGGAGGTGGCGGTGAAACAATACACGAAAAGAGGTATGCCCTCCGGTGTCTGCTGGTCCAGTCCAACAATCACCATCTGATCCCGGGCGAAGTCAGGAGAACGGAGGATATGCATCTTCACATACGCCCTCAAAAGACCTAAATTGGTACTTATCGTGCCGTCAACAAGCCCGGCGGGATTATCATAATCATATTCAATCCCGGCGGCACACTGTGCCACCTTCCCCGTGATATATTCATCCATGTACTTTATGCCGCGGAAAGCATCAAGATGGGAAACATCCAATCCCCTGACACTATCCGCATCTATCAACAAACTTCGAAATATCCTGCGGCATCCACCCGCCTGCATCGAACGATAGTTGGTGTAGGATCCGCTCACAAGGGAGTATGGGGGAAGCATGGTGGTGGTGTTATCCCAATTCCTCACCTTGATGGATATCAGATTCACCTCCTCCACACTGCCGTCAGCCCCGGTGCCCGGCACCTTTATCCAATCCCCCACATGTAGAGCATCCTCCATAGATAGCTGCACTCCGGCGACCACACCGAGGATGCTGTCTCTGAACACCAACATAAGCACCGCCGCGAACGCGCCCAGACCCGCCAACAATGCCCCCGGCGACTTATGCAACACTATCGCCACGCTCACTATAAGCCCCAAGAGCAAAACCACACCCTTCGTCAACTGGGCTATTCCACGCAACGGCAACCGCCGCTTATTCTGACTCTTATCGAAGTGTGTCCACGCCGTATTGATGAATTTATTAGTGGCTATTATGAACCGACAAATCATATATACCATCGTGACGGTGATGAGAACACGCGTCAACGTGGCGGTGGTGTCGTAGGTGATTTGCAAGGACACAAGATACACCGATGGCGGAAGCAACGATGCCAAGGAACTGAAGAAACGACGCTGCAAGAGAAGGGAAAGGAACTCACGCTTAGAATGTCGGTTTACGACCTTGAGCGTGGAAATAAGAATCCAGCGGAAGAGAAGACCCACCGCTATCGACACAAAAAGCACCAATATTGAGTAGAGCACTATGGCGAGAGTGGCGTTGTGGCTCATGCCGAAAATGGAGAGGAGGGCATCCGCCCACTTCGACATCAAAGCCTCCACAGGAGGTGTGAGGATACGCATAATTTATACATTAATCGTTCTACGTCAGTCGTCAAATATATCTACAAAGATTACAGCTATTTGTTCGCATAAAATACGTAATATACTGATAAAAAACCGCTTAGTTATTCATTAATAAAATTTAACCCTCCATAGAAACAAAAATTGCACACTGAAAACAGCAATGTGCAACGAGCAAAAAAATATGCTGTAAAACATATTTTCAACATAAACCATTGATATATGGAGAATTAAAAACAGCCAAATAATTTTATTCGGAAAATATCTAAATTATTAAGGACAAAATGTTTGTGAGGAACAAATAGATTTCTTATCTTTGAAATCGAGATGGTCATACTCTTAAAAATCATTAAGAAGACCTCGCATGAAAAGCACCGGTGGAAAGGCGCAAAATAAAGCCGCCGACCGGAGCGTTAGAAATGTGAATCGTGATACTCGGATCCACTAAAGGTCGCAGCGTTGATCCGAAACGATTTTTTGGAAAGTCTCCGTATGCCGCGGCATACGACTAAGGGATTTAAGATAAGAAGTAACCAGCGACCGGTGATAAATATGACAACAAAGAGAAAATTGATATTTTCAGGTTTGGCAATGCTGCTATGCTTCACAGGCTCATTCGCACAAACAAAGAAAAGCAATTCTATACACGCCAAGAGTCATCAAAATCTCATTGCCACCCGCGGCAACACAGATGACCAAATGAAGTTGTTGGAAAACAACACATTTATAGACCTCGTAGATGATGAAGAGCCGGAGCCGGACATCTATACCGAGGGATGGAACAGCAAAAGGGTAAATCCTTTCACAGAATCGCAAGTGCCGGGAAAAGCGGTGATTGACGTAAGAAATTACCATATCCCCGTTCCCGGGAAAATCACCTCCAACTATGGCTACCGCGCCAAATTCGGAAGGATGCACAAAGGAGTGGACCTCGCCATACGCAGCAACGACACCATCTACGCCGCATTCGACGGGAAAGTACGCCTCACCAACTTCGAGGCGCGCGGCTACGGCAACTATATCATACTCCGCCATCCCAACTCACTGGAGACGGTGTATGGACACCTCAACAAGTTTTTGGTGAAAGCGGACCAAGTGGTGAGAGCCGGTGACCCCATAGCTTTGGGCGGTAGCACCGGACGCAGCACCGGACCGCACCTCCACTTCGAGACACGATACATGGGGTATGCTATCAACCCCTCCGCGATATTCGACTTCAACAATAAAACTACGCACACAGATTTCTATACTTTCACAAAACAGACGTATATGAATCCGCGCAGCTACGCCCCCTCCAAGGAATTGGCGAAGTCGGAAAACAAATCAGAAAACGTTTACCAAGCAGGTAAGCAAAACGAGACCGGGACATACACCGTCCGCATCGGCGACACCATCGCCTCCGTGGCACGTACAAACGGTATATCCAAAACCCGTCTGCTCCAGCTCAACAATCTGAAAGCTTCAGACGTGTTGAAGCCGGGTCAAGTTTTGAAAGTTAAATGATTTAGAGTGAAATAAAAATAGTAATTGGTTTCAAACTAAAGTGCGCCTCCGCGATGGAAGCGCACTTTTTATGTAATGTCAATATTTTTTCGTAATTTTGCAGCGTAATTCTGCCAACAACTAATACCGCAACCCCCGCTGCAAAAGGCGCCGGTTCGGTTTTTTATTTTATAAGCTTAAACCAACCAGAATGAAGAAATCATTAGCTTACGTCAGGGAGAGGAAAGGGCTTCTCACCCCCGATTTCAAGCCGGCGCTGTTCAAGTCATTGCGCGACTATTCTCTTGATAAATTCAAGCAAGACATAGTGGCGGGAATAGTAGTCGGCATCGTGGCGCTTCCCCTTGCCATCGCCTTCGCCATCGCCAGCGGCGTGAACCCCGCCACCGGACTTATCACAGCCATCGTGGGAGGATTCATCGTCTCCGCCCTTGGCGGCAACTCCGTCCAGATAGGCGGTCCCACCGGCGCGTTCATCGTCATCGTCTACAACATCATCCAGCTCTACGGGCTCAGCGGATTGGCGATCGCCACTTTCATGGCGGGGTGCATCCTTATCCTTATGGGGTGGTTCCGTCTCGGCACCGTGATAAAATTCATCCCCTACCCCATCGTGACGGGATTCACCGCCGGCATAGCTCTGACAATATTCTCCACTCAGATTCCCGACGTGTTCGGGCTTAGCATCGATGAGAAAATCCCCTCCGAGTTCATAAGCAAATGGGGCGTGTTTTTCCGCTACTTCGACACCATCCATCCCGCGACTCTGATCACGGCGTTGGCATCGTTGGCTATAATAATATTCGTGCCTAAAATATCCAAACGTCTCCCCGGTCCGCTGATCGCGATTATCCTTGTCTCCACCGCCGTGTGGGCATTGAAGAATTTCGCCGGCATTGAGGGTATTGAGACCATCGGCGACAGATTTCAAAACATATCCTCCACCATTCCGGAGCCCCACAGCATCGGACTCAACCTCACCTCAATCAATATTCTGCTACCCTCCGCCTTCACCATCGCGATGCTAGGCGCGATAGAATCATTGCTCAGCGCCACTGTCGCCGACGGTGTGACCGGAGAACGCACCAACTCCAACACGGAACTTATCGGACAAGGTATCGCCAACGTGGCAGTGCCTTTCTTCGGAGGCATCCCCGTGACCGGAGCTATAGCGCGCACAATGACCAACATCACCAACGGCGGACGCACTCCTATCGCCGGAATAATCCATGCGTTGGTGCTCCTTGCGATATTCCTCTTCGCCATGCCACTTATCAACCTTGTGCCTATGGCATGCTTAGGCGCGGTGTTGGTGATGGTATCCTACAACATGAGCGGATGGCGCACAATCAAGAAACTCCTCGGCACACAGAAGAGCGACACCACAGTGCTTGTGGTCACATTCCTTCTCACCGTGATTTTCGACCTCACCATCGCCATAGAGATAGGCATGCTCCTCGCCGTGTTGCTTTTCCTCCGCCGTGTGATGGAAAACACCAATATGAGAGTATACGGTAAGCAACTCGACGCCACCGAAGGCACCGACAGCACCGCCCATGAGGTTCTTGACCTTGAGGAGGGTGTGTCTGTGTATGAAATCGAAGGTCCATTCTTCTTCGGTGTAGCCACAAAGTTCGATGAACTTATGCGCAACACGATGCAGAATAAGCCCATAGTGAGAATCATACGTATGCGCAACGTGCCGTTCATCGACACAACCGCACTCCACAATCTTGAAATTCTGATTGAATCATCCCACTCCGAAGGTATCCAAGTGGTGTTGTCGGGAGTACACGAGAATGTGATGAAATCACTCCATAAAGGGCATATCGACCGGCTTATTCCCAAAGAGCTTATATGCGACCATATCTCCAAAGCTGTGGTGAAAGCCAACGAAATCGCAAAACAGAATAAGAAATAATCGGATAAGCATACCACAACAAAAATCAATACTGAGAAGAGGGCAAAGTGGCGTGAGCCGCATTGCCCTCTTTGTTGTTTATGGTTGCCAACGGCGATGTCAGTTCATCTCTTTCACCTCATCCACGCCGTCAATGGCGGAGATATGGTTTATCACCAATTGGAGCTCATCGTAGGAGTGTACACCGAAATCAATGACGCAATTGACTATCGCGTCGTTCATGGTTGTGGAGATACTTGTCATGGTCAGACCCATCTCGTTGGTGATACTCTCCACCAAGTCAATGAACAAATGGTATCTGTCTACGGCGCGCACGCTGATAGTGACGGGATAAAGGCGCGACTCATCAGCGGCATAATCCACAGAAAGTATGTTGTCGCCCAACTGCGTCGCCATCCTTATAGCCACACTGCAATCCCTTTTATGCACCGTGATGGAACCATCCGCCTCTTTAAATCCCACGACCTCCTCGCCGGGGATAGGCTTACAATTGTCGCAGCGACGGAACTTAGGCTTCGGAAGCTTAGCTATATAGCTACGCATAAAGCGTTTAGCCCTACTTGTGACGACACTGTTGATCCAATCCGGATTAGGATTGACCTCCGGATTAGTGAATATTTCCACAACGTCACCGCGATGCAATTCAGTCTTTATCGAAGAGAGCCACCCGTTGATGCGCGCATAGTGGGCATGACGGCCTAAATCACTGTGCAATTCAAAAGCGAAATCCAACGCCGTGGCGCGCTGCGGCAGATTCACAGGCTTCCCCTTTGGAGTGAAGCATAGAATATCGTCGTTATAGAAGGAAGCCACCACATTCTCAATGAAATTGCCGTCGCCGGCATTCTTATAAATATCCTTCAGAGACTCGCGGAACTTGGCAATCCACCTATTGATATTCTCACCCTGCGCCGCCGACAACCGGAGAAGTTGGGCATCACGCGACATACGTTCGCTCCCTATATGCACCTCCTCCCATTTGCCGTATGGCGACAATAATTTCACGTGGAAACTTTGGTAGCCGTTCTCCTTGGGTGAATCCAAATAGTTGGATATCCCACCGGGCTTCTCCTGGAAATTATCTGTCAGGATGGAGTAAATCTTCAAAGCGGTGCGCTTCTCAGCCTCCTGTGTGGTGTCGGGGAAGACGATCTTCACCACCTTGCGATACTTAAGGTGCTTGTAGTCGTCGCCATACTTACGCATCTTACGCCACAGGCTGTAGGGTTGGCGGTATCTCACCTCCACACGGCTTATCTGCACGTTATGCTGTTCAAGCACATCAATAATACGTCTACGGAACAGTTCCACGTTCTCCCGGTTCAACTCCTCATCGCGATGGATAAGATCCGTCAGCAATTTATAATCGTGGGGGCAACGATAGCGGAAACTGAGATTCTCAAGTTCAATCTTCGCACGATACAAACCCAGACGGTTAGCCAAAGGGGCATAAAAATAATCAGTCTCCCCGGCAATTTTCATCTGCTTATCGGGACGCATGGAATCCAACGTGCGCATATTGTGCATTCTGTCGGCAAGTTTGATCAGCAGCGGACGTATGTCGGAATGGACAGAATTAAGGATTTGCTTGAAGTTGTCGAGCTGCTTCGTCATCTCATACTTCTCCTTTTTCTGCTTTGTGAGCGTACGCACTATATAAGCCACATCGGCACCGAAACGATACTGTATATCCTCAATGGTATAGTCAGTATCCTCCACCACATCGTGAAGGAACGCGGCAATGACGGAATTGGCGTCCAAAGCCAACTCACCAGCCACAATCAACGCCACCGCGATCGGATGGAAGATGTATGGCTCACCACTTTTACGTTTCTGACTCGCATGCGCGCTCCGGGCTAATTCAAACGAATCTTTTATGCGGCGCATCTCCTCAGATGTGCAACGCGTGGACATTATGTCAAATATCCGTTGCGAACGTTGGGAAATCTCTTCCTCGTAGTTTCTCTGTTCCATAAAATGACCTCCTATTTTTTTGCGTCCTGAGTTTTCTCTACCGACTAATTATGATATTACAACAAAGGTGTTTATATGGGTGTTATTTTGTATGTATGTTTATAATCTGTTCATAAAATGAACAACACGGCAAAAGTATAATTTTTTGCCGTGTTGTGCAATATCTCAAAGCGAATTAGTCTAATTTTTCTTTACCTGCTCCAAAGACGCGAGGTAATCAGCCACCACAAAAGTGCTCCCCCCCACATAAATCATATCATCGGGAGCGGCATCGGCGAGTGCCGCCGCCACCGCTTCAGGCACAGTGGCGTAGCCGCCGCCGGGATACCCCGCCGCAGCAGCTTTCTCTCTCAAGACATCAACCCTCATGGCTCGGGGAATCCCAGCCTGAGTGAAATAATATTTGGCATCGGAGGGGAACATCGGAAGTATGTGGTCCACATCCTTATCCGCTACAAAACCGATCACCATAAACAAGTGGGAACCCTTATGAGACTCCTGCCAACGCCGTAGCTGCCCCATATTATATGATATGCCGGCGATATTATGACCGGTGTCGCATATCATCAATGGATTACGGCGCAATCTCATCCATCTGCCGTTTAGTCCGGTGGCGCGCACCACAGACTCCACCCCCTCGGCTATCACCTCATCGCTCAAAGGGATGCCGGGGATACGCTTCAACACATGGAGTGCGGTGAGAAGGTTATGGCGTTGGTAATCACCTCCTAACGGACACTCGAAAGTGACGCCTGATGACAACGTGATTTGCCACGTAGTGTCATCATTATGGCGGAGCTGAACACCGTCCACATTGTCGGAAGCGAAAATCAATGAAGTACCCACCTCTTTAGCTTTATCCTCAAACACAGAGGCGCACTCCTCCTGACGTTCGCCTATCAACGCCGGAATCCCACGCCTAATAATCCCCGCCTTCTCCGCCGCTATTTTTTCGAGAGTATCGCCGAGGAATTGAGTATGATCCCAGGATATGTTGGTCACCACGCTCAGCAGCGGAGTGATGATATTGGTGGAATCAAGCCTTCCCCCCATTCCAAC
This sequence comes from uncultured Sangeribacter sp., assembly GCA_964418705.1. Classification (GTDB taxonomy): domain Bacteria; phylum Bacteroidota; class Bacteroidia; order Bacteroidales; family Muribaculaceae; genus Lepagella. The sequence goes on along the minus strand of CAYQMV010000008.1, from coordinate 38,741 downwards.
TTCTATCACCGCCACATCCACCTGCTTGACGGCGAACCAATCAAACGCCATCATCATGGTGAGTTCAAAAAAAGAGGGTGCTCCGTCGTATCCCGAATTTCGGAAACGGCGCACGAAATCCACCACTCCTTCGTGGGAAATCATCTCCCCGTTCACTTTGATACGTTCGCGGAAGTCCACAAGGTGCGGAGAAGTGTAAAGCCCCACCTTCAATCCGGCAGCTTGAAGCACCGAAGCAATGAGATGCGAGGTGGAACCCTTGCCGTTTGTACCAGCCACATGGATCGTGCGGTAACGACGATGCGGATGATTGAAAAAAGCGTCAAGTTTCTCCACACGTTCCAATCCCGGCTTATATGCCGCACCCCCCACACGTGAAAACATAGGAAGCTGTGAGAATAGATAATCTATAGACTGTTGATATTCATTTTCCATTTTAATGCGCAGTTAACAACGTGTGTCTGTTGAAAACACGTAACTTAAAAACTCTTATATAATTAAATATAAAACACTTATATAATTAAATCCTACATATAGATGATAGCGCCTGCCACGCCAGCCATCACAATCACCGATATGGGATGTATTTTTATCTTTTTTCCCCGCCATGGTATTTTAAAATAGACCAGGCAAAAGGATATGGCGCAGATGAGAATGCTGGTACACAACTGCCAGCCGACACCATTGGGATTAAAATTGGCGTTGTTCATCAGAAGAATCGCCGCCGAAGCGATCAGGCCGATCACCACCGGGCGCAACCCCATGAAGATACCGTTAATCACGCCACTTTCACGATGTTTTCTGATGAAATGGCTGCTATAAAGCACCAAAAAGAACGAGGGCAACACCACCGCCAAAGTGGCGAGGCAGGATCCCAGCAATCCCCAATACCAAAAATGGAGCGACGGATCCATGTATCCAGGAGCGGTAAACCCTATATATGTGGCGGAATTGATACCTATCGGGCCAGGAGTCATCTGGGAGATAGCAACGATATCAGTGAACATCTGCTGCGAAATCCATCCGGGCGACACCACGGCGCGCTCCACTAATGACAGCATGGCATAACCGCCGCCGAAACCGAAGATACCGATTTTAAGATATGCCCACACCAATTGCAAATATATGTTCATAACCCTCTACGCTTTATTATTTTCACTAATGAATTTCTTACTTATGAAACGGAAATAGAGATAGCCGCCCAAACCACCTAAAAAGACATAAAGAATCGGGTTGGAGACGAATCCTATATTCAAGGAGATCATCAAAGCCACAATGATAGGAATCCACACCGTCTTAAGCGTAATCTTGGCAGCCTTCGCCGAAGTGATCACCGGAGCGATAATCAAAGCCACCACCGCCGGACGTATTCCCATGAATATCGAAGACAACAGATGGTTGTTCTTAATCATCTCAGAAGTGAGGAATATGGCAATGAAAAGAATAATCAGGAATGAGGGCAACACAGTACCCAACGCGGCGATCGCCGCGCCCTTGCCGCCACGGAGTCTATCACCCATTATTGCAGCCATATTCACCGCCAGAATTCCGGGGAGCGACTGCGCCACCGCCAGTAAGTCAATGAAATCCTCACGGGGAAGCCATCGGCGTTTATCCACCAACTCACGCTCAACAATGGAAATCATGGCCCATCCGCCTCCGAAAGTGAACGCACCGATTTTCAAAAAGGAGAGAAACAGCGGTCTCAATATTTTCGACTGAGGCGCATACGCCGTTGTCTTAGTGTTGTCCATATCTGTTTTCATAGTGCAAAGTTACTAATTAATGATTTACCAGCCCACGCACGTGAACATAAAAATCGGGGAATGGCGGATTGAGATGTGACCATTCCCCGAAAAGTAATCTTTCTTTACCTTAGTCGAAAAAATCAACCAAAAGTGAATGCCACACGGGCATCGTCGGTGGGATTATACAGCAAGCCGTCAGCCACAGCTTTGGCATTTTGCCCACCTCTATCCTCGGCTATGATTCTCAAAGCCCACGCCATAGCATTCGCGGGGCCGTTGCCGAGCACATATTTATCAGTGGCGACAACGGGAGTGTCCTCCATCATCGCATCCTTGCACAGCAACTCGAACCCGGGATAGCAGGTGGCTGGTTTCCCCGCCAACAAACCCATTTGTCCGAGCACCACGGCGGGAGCGGCACATATAGCAGCCACCCTTCCATGCGGCGACGCCATCTGTTTCTCCACCAAAGCGCGCAATGACTCGAAATTGTATAAGTTCTCCGCTCCGGGCATTCCTCCAGGGAGTATCAGCCATGCGGGATCATCAAACACCACATCGGCGAACAGACAATCAGCCATCACCTCGATGTTGTGCGCACCCATCACTTTGTGTGTGCCGGTAATTGAAACCATCTTCAAAGGCATTCCCGCCCTACGCAATAAATCCACGGCGGTCAATGCCTCCACCTCTTCAAAGCCATGGGCTAAGAATAAATACGATTCTTTCATTAAATTGCAGTTTTTTCTCTTATTATTACTGTTACCTATTTTATGCAGATCCTCAATTGCGTATCCACCTTACAGGAGTAATTTTCACATTATCCACCTCAAGGGAATCCACAACACGTCTTATATTAAGAACACAAAATTAACAATAAAGTTCCTAATTCGCAAACATTTTTACAATAAAATGCAAATTTATATCCTTAAAGGGATATAAATCATGAATTTGCTATCAATAATGCAATATCAACAAACCATCGTCAAGAAACCACCGTCAAGAACCTATAATCAATAAACTATCATCAATGCAACAAATCGACGGTATCATCGGAAGCATCCTCCGCAATGGCGGTAGGGAACGCCTTGGTGGCTTTGGCACCCATCTCACGCATCTTCATGGCTTTGGATATGGCGTTACCATGTCCTGTGGCAAGTGTCTTATAGGCATCATCGTAACTGCGGCGCGCCTGCGTCAATGCGGTGGAAATCTTTTCAAACGATACACAGAATGTACACAATTTATCATACAGCTTTCCACCCTCTTCGGCGATACGTATCACATGACGGTTCTGGTCATCCTGTTTCCACAGCTGCGATATAATCTGCACCACCGAGAAAAGATGCGTGGGAGAAACTATCGCCACCCTGTTCTCATAAGCATAACGCCATAGCGTGGGATCAAGGCGTATGGCAAGAAGATAAGCGTTCTCCGTGGGCATGAACATAAGCACATGGTCTCCGGCGTTCTTCAGATTATCCTGATACTTCTTATCCGCCAACTCCTTGATATGTTTCTTCACAGACTCAAGATGCTTACGCCCGAGCACCTCCTGTTCCTTAGGATCATTGGTGGCGCAGTAGTCGGCGAACGCGGAGAGCGACACCTTAGAATCCACGATAAGATCTTTATGGTCGGGGAGATGCAGCACCACATCCGGGCGCAATAAATTTCCCTCCTCATTGCGGAGAGTGTTGCCGTAAGCGTCGCGTGTGGCTTGCACATGAAAATGCACGTCACGCGTAAGCCCCGCCTGTTCCAACAGAGTTTCCAACACTATTTCGCCCCAATCCCCTTGCGTTTTGCTGTCGCCCTTCAAGGCGGTGGTAAGGTCGTGCGCTTCACGGCTGATGACTTGGTTGAGTTTCATCAGTTGCTCCACCTGTCCGGAAAGGGAGCTACGCGCCTGATTCTCCTTATCATAAGAATCCACCACCAATTGGCGGAAACTCTCCAGACGCTCTTTGAAAGGGGTGAGCATAGCACCCAGCTGATCCACGTTCTGACGGCTGAGCCTGTCGCTCTCCGCACGGAGAATCTGCTGCGATAGATCACGATACTCCGATGCCGTCTCAGCTTTCAAAGCCTCTATCCTACGATTAAAATCATCACGGAGGTCGCGGCGCTGCTCTTCGTAGTTCTTACGCATAAGTTCCATCTCATGCTCATGACTCTCACGCATGGAGCGGACCAATGTCTCCATATTCTCACGCATCTCCTTGGCGGATCCGGAACGACGGCGAACACTGAGGATAATAGCTACCACTATGGCAGCGAATATAAGGATATTGAAAATTATCTGTAACATATCATTTAGCTAAATACTTCTGCATCTGTGCCGACGACCATACGCTGTCGTTAATCACGAGGAAGGCGGCGAGGTTAAGGCGTGAAATCATCTCCTTGGCACGTGCGGAACTCAGCACCATGCATGCGGTGGCGTAAGCGTCAGCTTCCATGGATGTGGGGGCGATAACGGTGGCACTGAGCACATCCGTCTGCACCGGACGGCAGGTTTTGGGATCGATGGTGTGTCCGAACCGATTACCCTCCTCCACGTGGAAATTACGATAATTGCCGGAAGTGGCGAGTCCGCCGTCGGTGAAAGTTATGGTGGCGACACTCGGAAGAAGTTCACCGGTGGAATACTCCGGTTTCTCGATAGCTATCGCCCACTCCCCACCACGCGGAGACTTACCACCCACGGTGATTTCACCACCAATCTCAATCATATAATTCTCCACACCATTGCGGTGCAACATCCTCGCCACGGCATCACATCCGTAACCTTTGGCTATGGCGGAGAGATTGAGCTGCACACGGGGATCCAACTTCTTCACCACTCCATTTTCGACACTGATTTTATCCATACCCACGAAACGACGGAGGCTGTCGATACGTGCGGTGTCGACAGTGGCGCTATGTCCTTTGCCGAACCCCCATGCGGTGATCACCGGAGAGAGCGTGGGGTCAAAAGCACCGTCGCTGTTATGGTTTATCTCTTTCGCTTTCTCAAACACTGTGAGAAAATGCGAGTCGGGTTTGTCGGTGATATTGTTATTGATTCGCGACACCACCGATGTGGTGTCGAACACAGAAAGGCTACGACCCACCTCTTGCAAAGTGGCGATGATGGAATCGCCCAATTCGGGGGACCCTTGATAAGTGACGTGATAGGTAGTGTTCCATATCATGCCCATTTTCTTCACATACTCCGGCTGTCCGGAATGTTTGCACGACACAGAGAGCGTGAAGCTCACAGATAAAACGAGAAGCAACAGGATTTTACGCATTTTCATTATATTACGAGGTTTCATTATTTTGCGAGGGCTCATTATTTCACAAGGTTTCATTATATTGCGGGGTTTCAATATTTCACGATATATCATAATTTTCGGAGCGATTGATTAAACGTTGATATTATCGATGGGGTAAAAACTATACATTCAACAAGAGTTATCTAAGTGTATGGTAATTCAATCAGTACCTTTCTAAAAAGGACTGCTACAGATTTAAACAAAGTAGCAGTCCTTTATTATATTCATCTAAACACAGCTTATTTTACAAATATCTTAGAGATTCCGCTATGGGACTTCACTAAATAAACACCTGATGATGGAAGTGCGAACGTGTGGCCGGCATCAACATCCGCCACTTTCACACCATTAACGGAATATATCTCAGCAGATCCCTCGCTCAAAGTAATATTCAATCCGTCTACAACAAGATTGGTGTCAGCATCCATAGCAACATTCACACCGGCATCATTGTCTGCTTTCGCATAAAATGAAATGTCGTGAGTGTCTGGATCCTCGGCGATATCAAACAGTCCTATATTTAGGCGTCTGCCAGACCAATCAGCAAGTTTTACAGATTCATAATCAGAGGGATCGGCATCAAAACTGAGTTCAAAAGCGACATCCGAGGGGAATGGATCAAGTTCATGGATTACGTAATCAGTCAAACCATGAGCCTCAATAATGTCGACATACTGATGCTCGGGAGTGTCGTTAACCACATTGTTTGTCCACACTGTATCATCATAATCAATATGCCAAACCAACATTCCGTTGCCGGGAACGAACTCATCCCATTTCACTGGATACCTATTCTCCAACAAGAAGAACTCATTAGCTTTGTATGTGGGGATAAGATATGCAGTATTGGTGTCCTGTATATTGTTTTTCAAGACATAGTTTCCGGAACGCTCCAACACCTGAGGAGTAAGCCACCCCAAAGCGGCACGTTCCCAGGAAGAGAATGTTGGAGGGGTATGGCTACTATTATTATAACTTCCAGAACACATAATATCCCATGAATCAGGAGTACGAGCCGCAGTATAGCTTGTGGAATACAAGTCCGGGAGACCTACCACATGACCGAACTCATGGCAAAATGTCCCGATAGCATCAGTCACCAATTCGTAGGATTCACCATCATCGGCAAGCTTAATCGTAATTTCATTGCTACATGCGTAGCTGCCCAATTTCACGCCATCGAGGAACACACCTTTTTGTGAGACATCCCAAGAATGAGGCCATACGGTATCGTCATCACCCCCGGAAGCCTGACCACGTCCTGCATAGAATATGAAAACATTATCGATTAAGCCGTCACCATTGGCATCGTACTGGGAAAAGTCAACTTGCGAGTCCAATAAACGGCACGCATCAACAACCATTTCAGCCGCATTGCTATCTATTACACTATATCCGCCCTCAACTTTATCACCGCCATAGTAAGACATAGGTTTAGGTAAGGTCACCGGGCCTACCACATCAAATTGGGGTGTGAATTGCCTGGAAGATGCATCTGAATAGAAATCCAGTGCGGATCCGGTAAATCCATTTTCTGTGTAGTTAGGTGTGGATAAAATCGTATTGAAATACTCGTAGGCGTTCTCCGTTTGGAATGCAAGATCAGAAAAAGCCGCCAACACAACCAACACCCTCGGCGAACCCACTGCAGGGAATGTAGTTCCGGGGAAGACTCCAGGTAGGGGATTGGAGGGATTCACCATAGATGAAGTGGCTGTTCTCGAAACAGAACGACGAGGATTATGAGCCACGCTTTCCTTCTCTTTCACCTCAAAATTACGGATTACCGCATCTTTATTCAAAGATGCCAAAAACAATTTTTCAGAAGCAGTACGCTTAGCCACATCATTGGCACGTACAGACGATTTTTCCACCACGCCATTCTCTATAGAGGCGTAATAGAAATCCATACCGTCCTTAACCAAGAGGTAACCGTCAGGAGTGAAATAAGCATGACTGAACTCATCACCACGAAGTTGAACCATGATTGTTTCGCCATTTGATTGAAGCATCGGCAAAAGACCCGGATAAGCCGGAACCGCCAACGCTTCCTGCGACAAGGATAAAGCGAATGCGATACCTGCCACATAGCCTAATTTTTTTACAAAGTCTCTTGTTTTCATATAATTTTCATAAAATGCGTCCAAAGTTATATATTTTCTTTGACATAACCAAATAACGCATGTCGCTGCTATAAAGTATACGAATCAAGATAGTTGTTTTAGACAAAAGCTAAATTTAAAGCGGCTTTTCTCAAAAAATCTTTTTATCTTTGCAGCATAAATAAAAGCCCGTAGATATGGACGAAAAAATAAAATTAGATTCAATTGAAGAGGCTATTGCGGATTTCCGCGAAGGAAAATTCGTGGTAGTGGTTGATGACGAGGATAGAGAGAATGAGGGTGACCTCATCGTGGCTGCTGAGAAAATCACCCCCGAACAGGTGAATTTCATGCTCAAACATGCCCGCGGAGTGCTATGCACCCCGATGACTATCAGCAGATGCCGAGAATTGGATCTTCACCGCCAAGTCACCGACAACACCTCGGTGTTAGGCACACCTTTCACCGTAACTGTAGACAAACTTGAGGGATGCTCCACGGGAGTGTCAATCGAAGACCGCTGCGCCACCATCCGCGCTCTCGCCGACCCGGACTCCACACCGGAGACCTTCGGCCGTCCGGGGCACGTGAATCCCCTATACGCACAAGACAAGGGCGTTCTTCAACGCGCCGGACACACTGAAGCGGGTGTGGATTTCGCACGTCTCGCCGGATTGCAACCGGTGGCGGCATTGATGGAGATTATGAGCGACGACGGCACCATGGCACGTCTCCCGGAACTCCGCCAACGCGCCGATGAATGGGGTCTGAAACTTGTCTCAATCGCCGATTTGATTTCATACCGCCTACGTCAAGAGTCTATCGTGGAGCAAGGCGAGGAGGCAGACCTCCCCACCGCCTACGGTCACTTCCGCATTATTCCTTTCCGTCAAAAATCCACCGGACTGGAGCATGTGGCTATTATCAAAGGGGACATCTCCGGCAAGGAGCCCGTGTTGGTGCGTATGCACTCCAGCTGTCTCACCGGCGACACCTTCGCCTCCCTACGCTGCGAATGTGGCGAACAATTGCACAAAGCAATGGAGTTAATTGAGAAAGAGGGACGCGGAGCCATCATATACCTCAACCAAGAGGGACGCGGAATAGGCTTGATGGAGAAAATCAAAGCGTATAAGCTTCAAGAGGAGGGCCTCGACACCGTAGATGCCAACATACACCTCGGACATAAAGCCGATGAACGCGAATATGGTGTGGGCGCGAATATCCTCCACGCCTTAGGTATCAAAAAGATGCGGTTGCTCACCAACAACCCCATTAAACGACGCGCGCTTATGGGATATGGTTTGGAAATCACCGAACGTGTACCCCTTGAGGTGAAGCCCAACAAATACAATGAGTTCTACATGCACACCAAAAAGGAGCGCATGGGGCATGACCTCCACTTAAGCTAACAGTCAAAATTTTTAAACCATACAACAAAGTAAGAGGTCAGAATCGACGGCAACGCCTGATTTTGAACTCTTACTTGCTTTTTAAACCAACGCTTAAAATCGAAACATATATGAAGAAAAGCCTTTTAGCGGTACTGATAGGGAGCATGGTCTGTGGTATCGGATACCCTAAAAAACCTCTGGATCATGATGCGTTCGACGGCTGGAAGAGTGTGAAAATTTCAGCTATCAGCAACAACGGGCTATGGAGTGCCTACGAGACCAACCCTCAAGAGGGGGACGGGACTCTCACCCTACGCAACACATCCTCAGGGAAAGAGATAAAAATCGACCGCGGATACTCACTGCGATTCACAGCCAATTCCGAATGGGCGGCGGCACTGATAAAGCCGTTATTCGCCGACACGCGCAATGCTAAAATAGCGAAGAAAAAGGATTATGATCTCCCTCAAGATTCCTTAGCAATCATCAATCTGAAAACAGGAGCGGTGACACGCATCCCCTCTGTCTTGTCGTACAGAATAGGCAAAGATGGCGGCGAATGGATAGCGTATCAAACCACCGATACCCTATATATAGCCCCGAAGCAATTAAAAGACAACAGCATCGGCAAACCCTTGGTCGTGCGCCATCTTCCCTCCGGGAATCAAAAGGTAATCCGTTGGGCCAAAGAATACCAACTGTCAAAAGATGGATCCAAAGTGGGAGTGAATATAATTCCCGACAAAAAAGACAGCGTGGCGGTGAAGGGTGTCGGCATCCTCTCACTTCCCGACACGGCGTTCACGCTCCTGGACTACGGCAAAGAGTTCTACAGCACCCCCGTATTCAACGAACAGGGGAATATGGTGGCGTTCACAGCATCCACCGACACGGTGAAGACAGGCACGAAAGTGGCAAAGCTCTTTCTTTCCGACTTGTCGCAAACAGACATGAAGGATCCCGAGGAGATACATATTCAGCGAGTGGTGAACCCCAATCTTCGTCTTGCACGTCCACACTCAAGCGACCCCGAACAGCAGAAAAAACTCGTGGAGAAATGGCTTAAAGCCCAAAAAGAGGCGGCAGGCGACAGCATCTTCATAAATCAATATTCCGTGCCGCAGTTCTCAGAAAACGGCAAACGTCTCATAATAGGCGTAGCTCCGCGTGTGGCACCCGACGACACCACAATCGTGGACTTCGAAAAAGCGAATATCACTCTCTGGCGCTGGGATGCTCCACACACACCGCCACAAGACCAAGTGATGGAGGAGAGCACGAAAAAACACACCTACCCGATAGTGGTGGATTTAAACACTAAGAAGAGTCAACTCATCACCCATAATCCGCTTGTGACGTGGGAACCCTCCGATCGATGGAACGGGGACTATCTACTCCTCCACAACCCCGGTGAATATATCATCTCCCAACAATGGGACCACAGCTCCAAAGAGAAATTGTCGCTCTACAATTTAAATCTTCAATCCGTGGATTCCATCACAGTGGCATCCGTGGGCTTATCGGAAATCTCACCCAACGGCAAATATACGTTATGGTTTGACGACCACCACTATTATGCCTACGACAATTCCACGAAACAGACAGTGTGTCTCACAAAAGAGATACCATACCCCGTATGGGATGAATCTCAAGACCGTCCCATGGAACGCCAACCCTATGGAACCATGGGATGGACAGCCGACGACAACCGCCTGCTCATCTACGATAAATATGATATATGGAGCCTCGACCCGTCAGGAAAGACATCTCCGGTGAATATCACCTCAGGCGAAGGACGTAAGCAGGGTCTTCGTTTCCGCCATATAAAAACGGATGAAGAGAAACGCTTCTTCACCGCCGGAGATGAAGTGCTGCTCTCCGTGTTCAACTACGCCGACAAACGCAATGGTCTCGCGACGATGAAAATCGGCAAAAACGGAGCACCCTCTATTAAGACCTTGGAGGAATACACCTTCACCCAAATGCGCAAAGCGAAAAACGCTGATGTTTACCTCTACACAAAGGGGAACTTCAACACCATCCCCGACGCATACATCGCCACAAAGGGGAACTTCAGCAAAGCGCAAAAGGTGACCGATGTCAATGCTCAAAAGAACGACTACTCATGGGGCAACGCCCACCTTGTGAAATGGTATGCATATAACGGGGACCAAAGCGAAGGAATATTATACACTCCGGAGGATTTGGATCCAAACGGCAAGTATCCTATGCTCGTAGTGTTTTATGAACGTAATACGGAGAACCTCTATCGCCACTACACAATGGAACCGTCGTGGAGTTGGGTGAATTATCCGTTCTATGTCAGCCGCGGCTACGTTGTCTTTGTGCCGGACGTGAAATACGCCACCGGCATCCCCGGAGAATCGGCGTACAACTATGTGTGCAGCGGTGTTGAGGATTTGTGCAAAAACAATGCATGGATAGATAAGGAGAGAATAGGCATCGACGGACAGAGCTGGGGTGGCTATCAAACCGCCTACCTTGTGACGCGCACATACATGTTCGCCTGCGCCGGTTCCGGCGCTCCGGTGGCAAATATGACATCGGCGTTCGGAGGAATACGTTGGAGCACCGGTGACTCACGCCAAGCGCAATATGAAAAAGGGCAATCGCGCATAGGCAGGTCTCTATGGGAAGCCCCGGAACTATATATCGCCAACTCCCCTATATTCTATGCCGACAGAGTGGAAACACCGCTACTTATAATGCACAACGACAACGATGGAGCGGTACCCTGGTATCAAGGTATTGAGTATTTCATGGCTCTGCGCCGTCTCAACAAACCCGTCTGGATGCTTCAATACAACGGCGAAGCCCACAATATCAAAGCCCGTAAAAACAGAAAAGACATCACAATCCGCTTACAGCAGTTTTTCGACCATTATCTGAAGGATGCTCCTATGCCGGATTGGATGATTAATGGGGAAAGCAAACAATAGCTTTCGCGGCAGATTACGACAGCATTAAAGGTATCCGAATAATACACTGTTTATCAATATATTAAACCACAAATTCCCAAGATTTCAATTGTGTTCACGACAAGCAATTGAAAATCTTGGGAATTTTTCATTGAAAATCTTGGGAATTTTTCATTGAAAATCTTGGGAATTTTTCATTGAAAATCTTGGGAATTTTTATAACTTTGCGCTGAAAAACAAAAATAATAACCAATTTTCAGAGAAAGAACCATGTATCACAAAAGGCTCATTGAAAAAGAGATTGAACTAAAACTACGCACCTCAGGTGCGGTGGTGGTGGCAGGACCCAAATTCTGCGGCAAAACCACCACGTGTATGCTCTTTCAAAAAAGCTTCGTAAAACTAAACACCAAGCAGTCGATAGCGATGGCACGCATGAATCCCCAAGCCATGCTCTCCGGAGAAAAGCCCAGACTGATTGATGAATGGCAAAAGGCGCCTGATATATGGAACCAAATCAAAGATGATTTAGATTTCAACTATGAATTTGGCAAATACATTCTCACGGGGAGTTCCACTCCGGCGAACAAGACGGAGGTACATCATAGCGGAGCCGGAAGAATCACTCCCGTGAAGATGCGTCCAATGAGCCTTTGGGAATCACAAGAATCAAAAGGCACAATATCCTTGCAAGACCTATTTAACGGAGGCGGCAATTTTCCATGGGAGATGGATAATAAAATCACTTTGGAGGAGATAGCGCACATTTTATGTCGTGGCGGCTGGCCCATATCCGTTATAGCTCCCAAAGAGATTGCATTGGAAATCACCAAAAACTATTGGAATGGACTATTCGTGTTTGAAGACTGCGAAAACGAACGTTTTCGCAACAAAAAACCTGACGTTCTTAAAATGATAGTTAGGAGCTACGCACGCCACATCTCCACAGAGGCTGCCATATCAACTATAATAGCTGATGTGAGACAGAGCAACGAACGCACAATGGACACCAAAACATTCGGAGACTACATGGAGGCACTCAACGACATATTCATCGTGGAAGACATGAAAGCGTGGAATCCGAATATACGATCAAAGACATCAATACGCTCCACACCGACACGCCACTTCGTTGACACATCAATAGCATGCTGCGCTTTAGGCGTGAGACCCAAAGACTTGCTACATGACTTGGAAAGTTTCGGTCTGTTCTTTGAAGATATGGCGGTAAGGGATTTAAAAATCTATGCGGAAAGCATAGGTGGAGAAGTGATGCACTACAGAGACAACTCAGGATTGGAATGTGATGCCATAATACATTTGGACGACGGACGTTGGGGCGCCGTGGAGATTAAGTTAGGCGGGGACGACAACATCGAAGCGGGGGCTAAGTCACTTAATCTACTCAAAGCAAAGATTGAGGAGAAAAGCTCTGAAAAATCGCCTTCATTTCTGATGGTGTTGACAGCGGTGGGAAACGCATACCAACGCAACGACGGCGTATACGTGGCACCGATAAATCTACTCAAACCATTCTAAAATTCCGAGTAAAACTTGAAGAGTGTGAATGACAAATTTAGAATGACAAATATAACGAAGTGTAAATGCCCAATTAAATGGAGGCTGAATGACAAATCAAACAAATGAAGGGCGCGGAGTGAATCTCCACGCCCTTCATTTGTTACTATAACTTTTGAGCGGTAAACGAGGCTCGAACTCGCGACCCTCAGCTTGGGAAGCTGATGCTCTACCAACTGAGCTATTACCGCATAATTCAACTGCTTAAAGAGTGACATCGGCAGTTCCACACATGCCGTCATTCTCTAAAGCACTGCAAAGTTACAAAAATTTCTTTAATTATGCCATCATTCCCCGAAATTAATCAATTTTGCTCTATCGAAAAAAGGATTCAAACTAATTTTATCTGTCGACAGAACAAAATCGCAAATATGTAGGAGAAACGAGTGTTGAATAGAAATAAAATGCCTAAATTCGCACAATAAACAACATACACTAAAAATTCAGGAATTGTGGACACGCTATCAGCAGCTACGGCAAAACAGATAAAACGAGTGACATGGGTCGGTTTTTGGGTTAACGCCCTACTCACCGTCATGAAAATAATTTTCGGACTCATAGGTCACAGCAATGCGCTTATAGCGGATGGAGTACACTCTCTTAGCGACTTCGCCACAGACTTCATAGTAATAATATTCATAGGTCTCGCATACCGCAGCGCCGACAACGACCACCCCTACGGACATGGTAAATTCGAGACTTTCTCCACCTTTTTAATAGGAGTGGCACTCATGGGCGTGGCGCTCGGCATCAGCTTCTCCGGGATAGAATCCGTCTACGGTCAAATCAACGGAACCGCCATTCCTCCCACCCCCACAATATGGACGCTCATAGTGGCGGCGGCATCCATTGTGCTGAAAGAGGTTTTATACCACTACACCATGAGAACCGCCCGCAAGGTGAAGTCCTCCTCGCTGGAGGCAAACGCATGGCACCATCGCAGCGATTCCGTCTCCTCCATCGCCACGCTCATAGGAGTGGCGGCGGCATATTTCCTCGGCGACAAATGGAGCGTGCTCGACCCCTTGGCTTCAATAATAATCGCTTTATTCATAGCCGCTTCCGCAATGCATATATGCAAACCCGCCATCAACGAACTCCTTGAGAAATCACTCCCTGATGAAGAGGTGAGGAAAATAGAGAGAATCATAACAACCACCCCGGGAGTGAGGAAATCACATCGTCTCCGCACCCGCAGCAACGGGCACTTCCATATAATTGACTGCCACGTGAAGGTTGACCCCACAATAACAGTGGAAGAGGGGCACAATATAGCCTCGGAAGTGGAACAACGACTGAAAAACGCCACCGAAGAGGATGTAATCACCAACATACATATTGAACCGTTTAGAGAGTAGACAGAAGCCACTACCCAGCCCTCTCCTTAAGGAGAGGGGGCTGTATAGGCACATGGGATAATTTTTTGGATGGGGATAAACAATGTGAATAAAGGGTGGATGAAAGAGAATTTTATCGAAAATACTTCTCAAAAAATTTGTTACATAAATAAAAAAGATATAACTTTGCTTCTGAAATAAAAATATGGTGTAAGGTATATTCGCATAAAGGAAAGTACATAGGGCTCTTATAAACAAAAACACAAAAAATAAAATGAAACCCAGAGTCTAAATACTATCAAAATGCAAATATAGCGATAACTGGCGACTATGAGGTTAATGGACTCCTATCTCATAGTGGATCAACCTAAGGAGGCCTCGGTATGGAATATGAAAAAGAGACTTAGATTACAGTTCTCGTTACTCGCAACCGTTTTGCTACTAATACCATCCAGCATTTCGGCACAGCAAGCATCACGAAAAGTTGATTGCAAGGCAAACGCCACTGTCTATCAACCAACGAGCGAAAAAGACAAAATGGCGATGCTCTCACCCAAACACACCTCTCCCCAAATGAGACGCGCCATTTCATCACCCCTTATTGCACGCACACGCAACGGCAACATCTCCGGCACCGCAGCGTTCAACAACCTTCCAAAATCCTCCGTAAACATCGGAGTGAAGATGTGGGGAGCATCGGTCTACAACACCAACAGCTCCGAAGAACACCCCACCGGTATGTATGAAATCAACGGCGATGGAAGCATGACCTATCTCGGAGCCGAATCAATATACCCGTCAAGTGGAGCATGGGTGGTCGACAACGTGTACTATGCTCTTGAAAGCGTCAACTCTTTCGGATCACACAGCGTGGAATTAGTCGCTTACGACACCGACACATGGGAACGCATCAACGACAAAAACATAACCTACAGCGACACCGAGCTTTATGCCACCACCGTAGCTTACAACTACAAAAACGGCGACATTTACGGCTGTTTCTACGACATCGACACCGACAACTACTATTTCGCCAAAGCGGATATTCATAACGGCAGCAAAACGGTGGTATGCACTCTTTCCGAGGGATGGATAGCCTCCTTCTTCGATGATAAAAACAATCTATACATAATCGACACCGAAGGTGACCTCTACAAAGTGGATTCCTCCGATGGCGATATGTCGCTGATAGACACTGTGGGATTCATGCCCGAAGAGAGCACCGGGGCAGCATACGACTCCAACACCGGCAAAGCCTACTGGGCAATCATAGATAAAAACGAGGATGGATATATGGTGGAAATCGACCTCTCCACGGGGAAAGGGGTGAAGATGTTTGATTTCGAGTATGACGACCAAATCTGCGGTCTTTACATCGCACCGTCTGACACTACCGGCGGAGCACCCGCAGTGGTTGGCAATTTCAATGTGACATTCCCTAACGGAGCACTCTCCGGCACCGCCACATTCACCATGCCCACCACCACCTTCGACGGCACTGCCGCCACCGGTGAACTATCATACACACTTTATGTGGATAACGAAATCTACACCACAGGCAAATCCTCCTACGGAGCCACCGTGGAAGTGCCGGTGACAGTTGCAACCGAAGGTATGCACACGTTTGCCGTCATAGCATCCAACAGCGAAGGCGACAGTCCCGAACTGAAGCAACACGTATTTGTGGGCTATGACATTCCCGACGCTCCTAAAAATGTGACCGCCACATGGGCTGACGGAGTGTTCTCAATCACATGGAACGCCGTGACTACCTCCGAGAACGACGGATACATAGATCCAACGGCAATCACATACACCGTAACCCGCTATCCCGACAACGTAAAGGTTGCCGAGAATATCACCGGCACAAATGTCACCGACAATGTGGCGGAACCCGACAATTACACCATCTACCACTACGCCGTGACTGCACTATGCAACGGCAAAGAATCAGGTGAAGGCATCTCCAACCACATACCATTAGGCAAAATCGCGCCACCCTACAGCAACTCATTCGTTTCCAACGAATCTGCCGAAGGCTACACCGTGATTGATGCCAATGGCGACGGTAAAACCTGGAGAATCTACGATGGAAGATTCTATGTGCAATACAATGAGGATATAGCCACCGACGATTGGGTGATCACACCCCCCGTAAAACTGGAAGCCGGCAAAATCTATAAAATATCCTTTGACATAGCCGGAGTCAGCGCATACTATCCCGAGAAATACGAACTTTGCGTAGGCAGAGACAACACCGCTGAAGGGATGACCACCACACTCGTCGGTCCCCGTGAAACCACCACCAACGGCATAGAAAACAACGAGACATATTACACCGCCGAGAGCAGCGGCACATATTACTTCGGAGTGCATGGAATCTCCGATGCCGATATGTATAGCCTCAGCCTCTATAATTTCAGCATCTCAGCACCTATGAGCGCCGACGCACCGTGCGAAGTCGGAAATATCATCATCACCCCCGACGCACAAGGTGCGTTGAAAGCGAACGTGGCGTTCACCGCCCCCGCGAAGAACTATTACGGAGACAAGGAAATCACCGAAATCACAAAGATAGAGGTTTACCGCGACGGGACTCTTGTCAAGACATTTGAGAACCCGGCTCCCGGCAGTGCGTTGAACTTTGACGACACCGTGGAAGAGAGCGGAACATACAGATACGAATTTGTATCGTTCAACTCCGCCGGACAGGGTGGCAGCACAAGCAAATCAGCCTTTATAGGCATCAACGTCCCCGGAGCGCCCACCAACGTGAATGCGAAAGAGACAGCCAACGTAGGTGAAGTGACTGTGACTTGGGATGCGCCCACAGTAGACAAAGATGGGAATCCCATCAACGCCGCCTTAATGACATACGCAGTATATGCCTACATCAACAACAGGCTCACACTTATCGCCGACGGCATCAACGAACTCAGCTACACCTATCAAGCTGTGGCGGCAGAGGATACTCAAAGCTTCAGACAATACGCCGTGTTCGCTGCCACCAGCACAGGCGTGGGAGAGGGCGCAGTGTCAGGATTGTTCGCCGTGGGCAACCCCTACACACTCCCCTTCAATGAGACATTCGCCAACGCCGGACTCGCGCATATCTACGCCACAAAGGGTATCGACGGAAATCCGTCGTGGAGCATTTACGATGACTATTACCTCGGAGTGTCAGATGCCAACGGCGACAACGGATACCTCTGCATGATGCAATACACCACCGGCAGTGGCATGATCTACACAGGCAAGGTGACACTCAACGCATCGGAACCCTTACTTTCATTCTACACATACAACATTAAGAGCAGCACCGGAACCGCCGACCAAAACGAAATCACAGTATGCGTGAGCGAAGATGGCGGCAACACATTCTCCGACCTCAAGACATTTGTGATAGGTGAAGAGTGCGGCACTGAGAATGATTGGAACAAACTTAGATGCGACCTCAGCGCATACGCCGGGAAAACAATAGCTTTAGGACTGAAGTGCGCGGCTGTCAACAACACCTACACACTTATAGATGATATCAACATCTCGGATAAAATAAACAACGATGTGGCACTAAGCGACATCACAGCTCCCGGACACGTGAAACCCGACGAAGAGTTTGACGTGGAAATACGTCTCACCAACAATGGCGAGAACGATGCAAAAGGTGTGGTGGTGGAACTCTACCGCAACGGAGTGAAAGTAGCCGAAAAAGACAAATATGATATCGAAGCCGGCGAACACTACACGGTGAAATTTACCGACTCACTCAATGTCACCAATGATAAAACAAATGAATACTACGCTGTGGCGGTATATTCTGAGGACCAAATCCTCGACAACAACACCAGCGAGAAAGTCACCGTAGAACTCAAGATAGCGGAACACCCCACCGTTGAGAACCTCACCGGCAGCAACCGCGGAGAGGATGTCTTCCTCAAATGGGACGCTCCCGCTCTCACCTCGGGAGAAGCAATCAACGATATCACCGATGACTTTGAGGATTGCGCCTCATGGGGCAGCAGTGCCGGAGATTGGACATTTGTGGACGCTGACGGAGAGTCTGTCGGCGGAATCGACGGCCTAACCCTTCCCGGCATCAGCGGGGCTCAATCCTATTGGGTGATGGACTCCAGCGACGCATCAATCGCCGGGAAGAGCAGTTTCGAAGCCCACTCCGGCAACAAATACCTCGCACAGATGTATGTACACGACGGAGAGAAAGCCGAACAATGCGACGACTGGGCTATTTCACCGCGTCTCTATGGGAAAGCGCAGACCATAAGTTTCTACGCCAAGAGCTTCAGCTATAACTTCCCCGAGACATTCGAAGTGCTGTACTCCACCACTGACAAGGAGACCACAAGCTTCACAAGTCTCGGCACAATGGAGGAGGTCAGCTCCAATTGGACAGAATATTCATTCGACCTCCCCGAAGGAGCGATCTATTTCGCCATACACTGTGTATCCAACAACTGCTTCATGCTCTTCATTGATGATGTGTCGTATACCGTGGCTCAAGGTGATTACGAACTCCTAGGCTACAACATCTACCGCGAAGGCGTGAAACTCAACGATGCCCCGGTAACCTCAACCTCATATCAGTATAATGACCCCGAAGTCGGCAACTTCGCTTATTCCGTAAGCGCCGTCTACGCTAATGGAGAGTCAGAGGCAGTGAAAGTGACCATAGCCGTCACTGAAGTGACCGATATCGCCTCCGACACCTTGAACATCACCGTGGAGAATAGCGAAATCGTGATTACCAACGCCGAGGGAACGTATGTCGAAATCATCACTCCCGATGGAAAATCGGTGGCACGCCGCATAGGCACCGCAGAGATGAGAATAGCCGTGGAGAAAGGTGTTTATTTGGTGAAAGTAGGTAGACACACGACAAAACTGATTGTGAAGTAAAACAGATTATGAAATAAATGAAATCAATTCATCTATATATTTAATCATGTAATTCCCACACACCCTTATCGCCGCTCCGGATGGTTTCTCCACATCCGGAGCTTTTTTTAAAAATGAATAGAAAAAGAATAAACTTTTTTCACAAATGCTTTGTTATAACGATAAAATGTCGTAAATTAGCGACAAACTAAGGGAAAGACACTATGGGGTTAACGGACTCCTACTCATAGCGGAAACAAACTAAGGAGTCCATCGTGTGGAATATGAGAAAAAAACTAACATTCCTATTTTTGACACTCGCGGCTTTTGTGCTTCTAATACCCACAAACAGCTCAGCACAACAAATCACACGACGAGTGGACAACATGACAACGACTAAATCCACGGTCAGTCAACAAGCAAAACAACAACCTAAGACAGGCGTTCATTCACCTAAAATGAAACGCCCCTCATCGTCGCCCCTTCTCACAAAGAAGCGTACAAGAAACCTACGCGGCGCCGGGACCTTCACAAACCTCCAGAAATTCGCCGTCAACACCGGAGTGACAATGTGGGGAGCCTCCCTCTTCAATACAGACACCTCCGGCGAACACCCCGCCGGCATGTATGAAATCACCGGCGACGGGAAAATGACCTATCTCGGTGCGGAAAACATCTATCCGTCAAGCGGCGGATGGGTGGTCGACGGTGTGTACTACGCCCTTGAGTCCGTCTCTTTCTTCGGATTCTACAGCGTGGAACTAATCGCTTACGACACCGACACATGGACAAGCCGCGACGACCTAAGCATCGCTTACGACGACACCGAGCTCTTCGCCACTACCGTAGCCTACAACTACAAGAACGGTGAACTCTACGGATGTTTCTACGACATTGAAACGGACAACTATTACTTTGCGAAAGCCGATGTGCTGAACGATAGTAAATCGGTGATCTGCACCCTTACCGAGGGATGGACAGTCTCCTTCTTCGATGACAAAAACAACCTTTACATCATCGACTACGAAGGGGATCTCTACAAGGTTGACACCTCCGACGGTGACATGTCGCTCATCGACACCGTAGGGTTCATGCCTTACTACAACACCGGAGCCGCCTACGACGCCATCACCGGCAAAGCGTATTGGGCAATAAACGACCAAGACGACTACGGCTACATGGTGGAGATTGACCTCGCCACCGGCAAAGGAGAGAAGATGTTTGACTTCGAATACGACGACCAAGTGGGTGGTCTCTACATCGAACCTGTCTTCGCCGAACCGGGAGCACCCTCCGCGATAACCAATTTCACAGTGACATTCCCCGAGGGTGCTCTCTCCGGAAAAGCAACATTCACTATGCCTGCCACCACATTCGACGGCACCGCCGCAACCGGTGAACTCACATACACTCTCTACATGAATGGTGAAGTGTATGCCACCGCAACATCATCCTACGGAGCCGCAGTGGAGGTGCCTGTGGCTGTGGACAGCGACGGAACATACACCTTCTCCGTTGTGGCTACAAACAGCGTGGGCAGCGGTCCCGAATTAAAACAGAAACTATACGTGGGACACGACACCCCCAAAGCTCCCCAAAACGTGAAAGCGGCATGGGAGAATGGAGTGTTCACCATCACATGGGATGCGGCGGCAGCCACCATGAACGACGGATACATCGACCCCGCAGCCACCACATACACAGTGACCCGCTATCCCGGTGAGACTGTAGTGGCTGAAAACATCAACGCCACCACCCTCTCAGACAACGTTGCCGAACCTTCGGATTTCACAGTGTACTACTACACCGTGACAGCGACCTACGACGGCAGAACATCTCAAGAGGGTGAGTCCAACCACGTTTCCTTAGGTAAAATCCTACCCCCCTACAGCAACACTTTCGACTCAGCCGAGTCAGTGGAAGGCTACACCATCATCGATGCGAATAATGATGGGACCACATGGGAGACCTACAACGGCAGACTCTATGTCGGCTACAACAGCAACGCCGATATGGATGATTGGCTAATCACTCCGGCGATCTCTTTGGAAGCCGGCAACATTTACCAAGTATCATTCGATATTTCAGGAGCCACAACCTCGTATCCGGAGAAATTTGAGTTCCTCGTCGGCAACGCCAACACAGTGGAAGGTATGACCACCACATTGATAGAGGCTACAGAAATAGTAAGCAGCGATCCCGTCAACAACTCACTCTATTTCACACCTGAGACAAGCGGCATCTACTACTTCGGAGTCCACGGCATCTCCGCCGCCGACATGTATAATCTCTATCTCTACAACTTCAGCATCTCCGCTCCCATGAGCGCCGACGCACCTTGTGAGGTAGGCAACATCAACATCACTCCCGATGCACAGGGTGGATTGACCGCCATCGTGGCGTTCACAGCACCGACGAAGGACTTCTTCGGCAATAACGACCTCACCGAAATCACCAAGATTGAAGTGAACCGCAACGGAGAACTTATCAAGACATTCGACAATCCGACTCCCGGCAGCGCATTGAGTTTTGACGACACCGTGGATAACAGCGCCGCATACACCTACGAGTTTGTACCTTTCAACGCTTCCGGACGCGGCAAGAGCGCATCCAAATCAGCGTTCATAGGCATCAACATCCCCGGAACGGTCACTAACTTCGTAGCCAAAGAGACAACCACCAACGGAGAGGTGAACTTCACATGGGAGGCTCCCACAGTTGACAAGGACGGGAATCCAATCAATCCGAACTTGATAACCTACTCATTAAGAGAGTACGTGAACGGCTCCGCCGTCTCCATAGAGGACAACATCACTGAGCTCAGCTACACATACCAAGCAGTGGAGCCGGGATCAGAGCAGAGCTTCAAACAATTCGCCGTGTTCGCCGCTACAACCACCGGCGAAGGTGAAGGCATGATGTCAGCACTTATACCCGTGGGTGAACCATACACCCTCCCCTACTCCGACACATTCGCCGGCGCGGGTCTCGAACATATCCTCGCAGTCATGGACGTGGAGGGTGAATGCAGCTGGCAACTCTACGATGACAACGGTCTTGGAGTGGCTGACGCTAACGGCGACAACGGCTACATCGCCATGAGTTCACAATACGTGAATAGCTGCGGCCTTGTCTACACCGGCAAAATCAACGTCACCGCCACCAAGCCGATATTCTCATTCCAAACCTACAATATCGTGGGCGATAACGGTACTCTCGATGAAAATGAGGTGACATTATGCGTGAGCGAGGATGGAGGCAACACATTCACCGACCTCAAAACATACGTGATCGGAGAAGAGTGCAATGCCGAAAACGATTGGTGCAAGCTCAAATACGACCTCAGCGCATACGCCGGAAAGACTATCCTTGTCGGACTTAAGTGCAGAGTCGTGACATACACCTACGTTCTTCTTGACGACATCAAACTCGCTGAAAATGTCAATAATGACATCGTGGCAAGCAACCTCACCGCTCCCGAGTACGTAAAGTCCGGCGAAGAGTTCAACATTGAGTTCCGCCTGACAAACGATGGAGCACTCGATGCCAAAGGTGTGAAAGTGGAACTCTACCGCAACGGCACTAAAATCGCCGAGAAAGAGAGATATGATCTTGATTCCGACGAATATTGCTTCGTAAAATTCACCGACACGCTAAACGTTACCGGAGAGAAAGAGAACGAATACTACGCCGTGGCTGTCTACGCCGCCGATGAGAACCTCGACAACAACACCACAAACACAGTGACAGTGACACTCAAGAGCACGCCCTACCCCACAGTGCAAAACCTCAGCGGTGAAGACAAAGGGAGCGGAGTGGATCTCAAATGGGACGCGCCCACACTCGAAACGGGACATGCCATCAAAGAGGTGACCGACGACTTTGAGGATTACGCCTCATGGGGCAACAACGTGGGTAACTGGACATTAGTCGACGGCGACGGAGTGGCTGTGGGAGGAATCCAAGGATTGACACTTCCCGGCATCAGCGGTCCTCAATCATATTGGATCATGGACGACACCGACGCTTCAATCGCAGAGTCCGCGGCATTCAAAGCATACTCCGGCAATAAATATCTCGCTCAGATGTATGCCTACAGCGGCAACAGCGCAACACAATGCGATGATTGGGCAATCTCCCCGCGTCTCTACGGCGGAGCACAGACTGTAAGCTTCTATGCCAAGAGCTTCTCCGGCAACTATACCGAAACATTTGAAGTTCTATACTCCACCACCGACAAAGAGATATCAAGCTTCACCAGTGTCAAGACCGTGGAAAACGTGTCTGACACATGGACTGAATATTCGTTCGACCTTCCCGAGGGTGCGGTTTACTTCGCTATCCGCTGCGTCTCCTACGACAAATTCATGTTGTTCATCGACGATGCGACCTATACCATCGAAGAGGGTGATTATGAACTCTTAGGCTACAACATCTATCGCGAAGGAGTGAAACTCAACGACGCGCCTGTGACCGACACAACATTCCACTACGTTGATCCCGAAATCGGCAACATCACTTACTCTGTAAGTGCTGTTTACGCCACCGGAGAATCCGCCGCCGTCAACGTGGTTGTCGCCACAAGCAAGGTTGAAGCTACCGCCACCGATGCATTGGGCATCGCCGTGGATGGCAGGGAAATCGTAATCACCAACGCCGACGGCGCTGAAGTGGCTATCGCCACCGCCGACGGCAAGATGGTGGCTCGCCGCAATGTTGAATCCGACATGAGAATAGCCGTGGAGAAAGGCGTTTACATCGTGAAAGCAGGCAAACGCACTGCGAAACTAATTGTGAAATAAGATTCAATTCATAAATTCCAAACCGTGTAAAAATCCTTCACACCCTTATCCATGCTCCGGGCAGCTTCCCTGTCCGGAGCATTTTTTATAAAAAGAATAATATTTGTCGAATGTATATACTTGTATGATAGAAATATTTGTAACTTTGCGACATAAATAAAAATTGTGGAACATGAAAAAAACGTGGAATTCGAGAAAAAGACCTACATCACTTTTCTTCTCTTTAGCGGCGCTTGCCCTCCTCTTACCAACAGAGGTCTCCGCCCAACAATTGACACGACAGACGAAAACCGTCACCAATGTCACAACCGAAATCTGTAAGCAGGCAAAGCCGCGAAAGATTACGCACTCCCGCCCACCCATGATGGGACGCATCCCCTCGTCATCATCTCTGACAAAAGCGCATAACAACGTCCTATGCGCCAATAGGCTAAGAGAGTCAGGGAGATTCGATGCATACCAAGAAACAACTCAAAAAAAGACGACCAACGCCGGTGTGAAGATGCTTGGAATGTCCACCTACAATTCCAACATGTCGGAAGAACATCCCACAGGTTTGTATGAAATCACCGGCGACGGAAGCATGACCAATCTGAACTACAGCGAATACTATCCGACAGCGGGCGCATGGGTGACAGACAATGTGTACTATGGTTTTGAATGTTTTACCTTCTTGGGTGTATATCAAAGCGTTGACCTCTTCGCCTACGACATGGACACATGGGCACTCCGCGAAGACCTATGCACCGAATACGACAACACCGAGCTCTTCGCCACCACCGTGGCTTACAACTATAACAACGACGAAATCTATGGCTGCTTCTACGATTTTGACACAGAAAGCTACTCTTTCGCAAAAGCAGACATACAGAACGGGAGCAAAAGCGTGGTATGCGGGCTTGCCGAAGGATGGTCAGTATCTTTCTTCGACGACAAAAACAATCTCTACGCCATAGATTACGGCGGGAACCTCTATAGGGTGAACACCGCCGACGGAACAATGACCCTAATCAACGCCACAGGATTCACACCCTACTACAACACCGGAGCGGCCTACGACTCTCTCACGGGAAGGGCATATTGGGCTGTGTGCGACGAGGATAACAACAGCTATATTGTGGAGATAGACCTCACCACCGGCAAAGGTGAAAAAATGTTCGAATTTGAATATCATGATCAAGTATGCGGACTCTACGTCACGCCCCCGGCGGCGGAAGCGGGAGCACCCGCCGCGGTATCCGACTTCGCGGTGACATTCCCTGACGGAGCGCTCTCCGGCACCGCCACATTCACCATGCCCACCACCACCTTCGACGGCACCGCCGCAACCGGAGAACTCACATACACCATCTATAAGGATAACGTGGTGTACGCCACCGCCACATCCTCATACGGAGACTCTGTGGAAATTCCGGTGACCGTGGAGACAGACGGCACATACACTTTCTCCATAGTAGCGACAAACAGCGTGGGCGACAGTCCGAAAATCAAGCAGAAACAATACGTGGGCCACGATACGCCCAACGCCCCCACAAACGTAAAAGCGGAATGGGCAGACGGAGTGTTCACCGTCACATGGGACGCAGCCACGACCACAGTAAACGACGGATACGTCGACCCCGAGGCAATCACATACACAGTTACACGCTACCCCGACAACGTCGTCGTAGCTGAGAATATCAACGTGACCACACTCTCCGACAACGTGGCTGAACCCACGGATTTCACCATCTACCGCTACATTGTCACCGCCTCCTACGATGGAAGGACATCAAGCGAGAGCGCATCCGACAAAATCTTTTTAGGGAAAATCACACCACCTTACAACATCACCTTCGATTCCGAGGAATCAATGGAAGGATATACCGTCATTGACGCTAACGGGGATGGAAACACATGGTCAATCCTCAACAACACCCTCTGCGTGCGCTACAACAGCGATGCAGATATGGATGATTGGATGATTACTCCCCCTATTTCCCTGGAGGGTGGCAAAATTTACGAAATATCATTCTATGTCTCCGCGAAGAATGGCGACTACCCCGAGAAATATGAATTACGCGTAGGGAATTCCAACACTGTGGAGGGGATGATCACCACCTTGGTGGAGGCTACCGAGACCAGAAGCACGGAGCCTGAAAGTGTAACTTTATACTACACACCCGAAAGCGACGGCAGATACTATTTCGGACTCCACGGAATCTCCGATGCCGATATGTACAGACTCAACTACTACGAGTTCAGCATCTCCGCCCCGATGAGTCCCGACGCGCCATGCGAGGTAAGCGATATAGTAATCACCCCCAATCCCTCCGGAGACACGGAAGCGAACATAGCGTTCACCGCCCCGACAAAGAACTACCACGGCGACAAAGAAATCACCGAAATAACAAAGATAGAGGTTTACCGCGATGGGACACTCATCAGAACATTTGACAACCCGACACCCGGCAGTGCGTTGAATTTCGACGATTCTGTTGAAGACGCCGGCATCTACACCTACGAGTTCGTACCGTTCAACAGTGCCGGACGCGGCAAAAACTGCTTCAAATCCTCATTTATCGGCATCAACGTCCCCGGAGTGCCCGGCAACGTAGTGGCAAGAGATAATAATGGAGAGGTGACAGTCACTTGGGACGCACCCACGGAGGACAAAGACGGAAATTCAATCAATCCCGACTTAATCACATATACCGTATGCGAATACGCGAAAGGGAACCTCACCGTCATTGAGCAGGATATCACCGACCTCAGCCTCACATACCAATCCGTGGAGCCGGACGCCGACCAAGTATTCAAACAATTCGCAGTGTTCGCCTCCACCGACGCCGGAATAGGCGATGGCGGAATAACACAACTCATCGCGGTGGGCAATCCATACGCCCTCCCCTACACCGAGAGTTTCGCAAACGCAGGCATCAGCCATATCCTCGGAGTGTCGGCCGATGCGGAGGATTGCAGCTGGAATATATACACCGACGACGATTTTAATGTCGCCGACGCTAATGGCGACAACGGATTCATTGGTATGAAAGCTGAAACTCTTGGGGATTCGGGGAAAGTATTCACCGGCAAAATCACCATCGACGCCAAGTCACCTATGTTCTCTTTCTTCACATACTATATAGTAGACAGCGACAACACAGAAAACACAAATGAAATAACATTGTGCGTGAGCGAAGATGGCGGCAACACATACACCGACCTCAAAACATTCGTAATCAACCAAGACTGCAATGCGAAGAGCGACTGGAACAAGCTCAAATATGATCTCAGCGACTACATCGGGAAGAGCATCATCGTAGGTCTTAAATGCAAAATTATGAGCCATGCCTATATCATCCTCGACAATTTCAAACTCGCGGAAAGGAGAGACAACGACATCATAGCCAACAGAATCACCGCACCATTATCAGTGAATCCCGGTGAGGAGTTCAATGTGGATCTACGTCTCACAAACGACGGCGAATTGGATGCCAAAGGTGTGAAAGTGGAACTTTACCACAACGGAGCCAAAATCGCGGAAAAGGAGGGATATGATATTGATGCCGATGAATATTGCTCTGTGAAATTCACCGACACCCTCAACGTCACAAACGAGGGAGAAAATGAATACTACGCCGTGGCTGTCTATGTCGCCGATGAAAATCACGACAACAACACCACCGCAACAGTGACCGTGAAAATCAAAAGCACGTATTATCCCACAGTGGAGAACCTCTCAGGGGAATTGGATGAAAACGGCGTGCGGCTCAAATGGGAAGCCCCCATCCTTGAGACCGGGAGCGTTCGGAAAACTATTACCGACGACTTTGAGGATTACACCTCATGGAGCAACAGCGCCGGAGACTGGACATTCGTGGATGCCGACGGATATGACGTGGGTGGAATCTCAAGCGTCACCCTTCCCGGCATCAGCGGTCCCCAATCATATTGGATTATGGACCGCTCAAACGACCAACTCGTCAACAACAACACCTTTAACGCCCATTCCGGAGACAAATACCTCGCTCAAATATACGTCAAAAAGGATGGTGAAATAATGCAATGCGACGATTGGGCAATCTCTCCGCGTCTTCACGGCGGCAAACAGACTATATACTTCTATGCCAAAAGTTATAGCTCCAACTATCCGGAGACCTTTGAAGTGCTATATTCCACCACCGACAAGGAACTTTCAAGCTTCACCTCCGTCGGAACCGTCGAAGATGCCCCTGAAAAATGGACGGAATATTCATTTGATCTTCCCGAAGGCGCGGTCTACTTCGCCATACGATGCGTCTCCTACGACAGATTCATGCTGTTCATCGATGATGTGACCTACACAATCAAAGAGGGTGATTATGAACTCTTGGGCTACAACATCTACCGCGAAGGGGTGAAACTCAACGATGCGCCCGTGACAGACACCTCATTCCTCTACACCGAGGCTGAGACGGGGGATATCACCTACTCCGTAAGCGCGGTCTACACCATCGGTGAATCACCGGCAGTGAACGTGACAGTAACGACCAACAAAGCGGATACGCTCACCGCCGACGCATTGAGCATCGCCGTGGATGGTAGGGAAATAGTAATCACCAACGCCGACGGCGCTGAAGTAACTATCACCACCGCCGACGGCAAGATTGTGGCTCGCCGCAATGATGTATCAGACATGAGAATTGCCGTTGAGAAAGGCGTTTACATTGTGAAAGCAAGTAAACACACCGCGAAACTAATAGTGAAATAATATAAAGTCGTCAAATATCTCAATCAATGCTCCGGATAGCCTTTCAACGCTGTTCGGAGCATTTTTCAAATATTTTGCTTACCTTTGCGGACAATATTCATAATAAAGAGATAAAATGTTGACAAAAATCTGTTGTATTGGACATATTACGTTAGACAAGATTATCACACCTAACCACACTGTCCATATACCCGGCGGCACATCCTATTACTTCTCCCACGCCTTAAGCCATCTTAATCCTTCATCAATGCTCCTCGTCACAAAATTGGGAGCGCGCCAGCTTCAAGCGGCGAAAGACATCAAAGCCTCAGGCATCGAAGTCAAAGCATACTACAGCACAAACTCGGTGTACTTTGAGAACAGCTACGACAACCAAAACCACCGCACGCAGCGACTACTCGCAAAAGCGGATCCCTTTGAGATAGAGGATTTCAACGATGTGGACGCCGAAACATATCATTTGGGCACACTCCTCTCCGACGACATCTCCACCGACGTGATTAAATATCTTGCCGGCAAAGGCAAAGTGTCGGTAGATGCGCAAGGCTACCTTCGCAAAGTGGAGGGTGAAGCCGTGCTTCCAACCGATTGGGCTGAAAAGAACGAAGCGTTAAAGTATATCACTATTCTGAAAGTCAACAAGCACGAAATGGAGACACTCACCGGACTAACCGACCCATACAGAGCCGCCGAGAGTCTTGCCGCCGCCGGAGTCAAAGAGGTGGTGATCACCTTAGGGGAGAATGGGTCCCTCATCCTTAGCGAGGGGAGGTTCCACGAAATTCCGGCATATAAGCCCGAGGTCATTGTTGATGCCACCGGATGCGGCGACACGTATATGGCGGGCTATCTCTATCAGCGCGGACGTGGGGCGGACATCACCGAAGCGGGACGCTTCGCCGCCGCCATGTGTACTCTGAAACTCCAAGCCTCGGGACCATTCACTTCGACCACCGAGGATGTGGAGGCGATAATAAACAGAGCACTGTGATATAGCCCACTCCGTCGGACTTATATTCAAAACTAAAACAGCCCCGGAATCCCTGAGATTCCGGGGCTGCCCACATATCCTCACAAAAAAAGCATCCACATTTCTGCGGATGCTTTCGTTAAGTGACCCCGGTGGGGCTCGAACCCACGACCCAATGATTAAGAGTCATTTGCTCTACCAACTGAGCCACGGAGTCAACATTTTCATTCAGGAGCGTTGGTTGTTTTCCCGAATTGCGCTGCAAAGTTACGATATTTTTCTTGACCGCGCAAGCATTTTTATAAAAAATTTTTCATTAACCCTCATTTTTTTCTTTATCATTCAGTGTCACAATATATTACGCATACACTCTGTTAAATTAACAATAATTATGTCGGTGTGTGTAATATTTTTAACTACCTTTACTCAAAATTTCAAAGCTTCTCACAACCATAAAAACTAAAGAAAGAACTAATAAAATAACCGATGAGAAAGAATTTAATACTTGTTGCATCAGCAACATCGATTCTCTTACTTGGTAGCTGCTCTAAGAAATTAGGACAATTCCAGAGTGATTACTTCAGCACAGACCCCACACCGCTGCAAACAGTGGGCGGCGGCGTACCGGCGACCATCACAGGACGCATCCCCGCGAAATTCATGCTGAAAAATGCGAAAGTGACCGCCACTCCCGTACTTCAATGGGAGGAAGCCGGATCCAACTCCTACACAGGCAACGTCACCTACGGCGAAGCTAAAGCCGGCTACACTGTGATCCAAGGCTCCGATGTCAGAGCCAACGGACAAGTGGTGGACTACACAAACGGCGGCACCATCACCATTCCATTTAATGTGGAATACACCCCCGATATGGCTCAATCCACCCTCTATCTTGATTTCCAAGTTGACCAAA
Source organism: uncultured Sangeribacter sp. (assembly GCA_964418705.1). GTDB lineage: Bacteria > Bacteroidota > Bacteroidia > Bacteroidales > Muribaculaceae > Lepagella. The sequence goes on along the minus strand of CAYQMV010000008.1, from coordinate 8,013 downwards.
ACGGCAAGACCTACGCTCTTCCACGCGTGAAAGTGGGATATGGTGTGCTCGCCACATCCACTCTCGCCTCCGCAGCCACAGTCTACCCCGCGATCGCCAAAGACAACTTCCAGAAAGTTATCTCCGAGAAATACACCGCCGACATCCACTTCCTCATCAACCAAGCCAACGTGCGCAACTCCGAGACTTCAAAATCGGAGTACATCGACCTTAACCGCCGCTTGCAGGAAGCTAACGCCGCCGCAAACCAAGAAATCGCCGGAGTATCCGTAAGCTCCTACGCTTCCCCCGAGGGCGCGCTCGACTTCAACACAAAACTCGCTTCACAACGCGAGAAAAACACCACTTCCTACGTGGCTAACCAACTCAAAAAGGATAAAATCACTGAGTTCGGCGAGTTGACATCCAACTTCACCCCCGAGGACTGGGAGGGTTTCCAAAAATTGGTGGAAAGCTCCAACATCCAAGATAAAGACCTCATCATCAGCGTACTTAAAATGTATCCTGATCCCGAACAGAGAGAGAAGGAGATTCGCAACATGGCAAGCGTATTCAACGAACTCGCTGACCAAATTCTCCCCCAACTCCGCTACTCACGCGTGCAAGCCACTATCAACGTGATCGGCAAATCAGACCAAGAGCTTATCGACCAATTCAACAGCGACCCCTCGAAACTCACTGTTGACGAGATTCTCTACATCTCCACACTCACCGACGACAACATGAAGAAGATGGAAGTGTACAACGCCGCCGCCGGCATCAACTCCAGCGACTACCGCACTTTCAACAACCTTGGTGTCACTCAATACGTAGCCGGAGACTATGAGGGAGCTAAAGCCAACTTCGAGCACGCTCTCCGTCTTCAACCCTCAGCTAAAGAGCCGGAAATGAACCTCGGTTTGATTTCACTCCTCAACCAAGACTATAAGACCGCCAACGAGCAATTCGGAGCCGCCGCCGGCGTTCCCGAACTCAACGACGCCATGGGCGTGTATTACCTCAGCCTCGGCGAACTTAACAAAGCTCAAAACGCTTTCGGCGACACTAAATCCAACAACGCCGCCCTCGCTCAAATCCTCGCCAAGGACTACACCTCCGCAAAACAGACTCTTTCGTCGATCAGCAACCCCGACGCAACCACATATTACCTTATGGCAGTGCTCGGCGCACGCACAAACAACGAGAACATGGTGCTGACAAACCTTCGTGAAGCCAGCCGCCTCGACAGCTCTTTGCTCAAACGTGCCAAATCCGACCTTGAATTCAGCAAATTCAACCTCTCTTATCTCTAATAGAGGCAACCTATAAATAAAGGAGCGGGTATCCCAATGGTACCCGCTTCTTTTGTTTTCCGACAATAATTATTAACTTTGCGCGACGAAACAAATATAGCATAGCGCACAAAGATATCATGGCAATGACGCAAGCGATACTCACCATAGGATTGTTGATAGTGTCGAACATCTTCATGACGTTCGCATGGTATGGACACCTCAAGCTCCAAGACATGAAAATCATAGGAGAGAACACGCCTCTCTACGTGGTGATACTACTGTCATGGGGGATAGCATTGGCGGAATACAGTTTCCAAGTTCCGGCAAACAGAATAGGATTCGCCGGCAACGGAGGCCCGTTCTCACTAATGCAGCTGAAAGTGATACAAGAGGTGGTGACACTCACCATCTTCACTATCTTCACCGTGGTCTTCTTCAAGGGGGAAACACTCCATTGGAACCATTTCGCGGCATTCGTCTGCTTGATATTGGCTGTTTATTTCGTGTTCATGAAATGAGCAACACGCTTATAATAAAGCATATCAGAATACGTTGATATATATATGAGAAAAAGCCTATACATCGCTTTTATGAGTCTCGCCACCATAATAATGGTGACGCTGATTCATATACCCCATCACCACCATGAGGGGAACGTATGTATGGCAACGGAGGACTCCTCCCACAACAACGGAGGCGAGGACTGCGTGGAAAACTGCATCTACATCACCGCAAAAATCTCAACCACGCAACAAAACGCACAGACACCACTTCCCTCGCTGCTCACCTTTATCCTCCCCCACACGCTGATACTATGCGATGAAGATGATGAGGTGAATCCGGTACCACCTGAATACCAAAGGAATAACTACAAATCGGCGGAAAGCGACGGCACGTGGTTGCTCCGCGCCCCTCCGGCATTCGTTTAGAAAGGATAAGCGCCGTGTCCACAGGCACTGCGGCGCACAGGATTAAACATTTCGGGCACTACAGCCCTTTCAACCACTTTTTTAAACGAAAAAAATAATGAACAAAAAAATAATGCTCTTAGCCATAGGGGCATGCTATATACTCGCCGGATGCTCAAGCTCCGGACACGACGACCATGACGACCACGATCACGACCATGACCATGAAGGGAAAGGACATGGCGATGAGATAGTACTCACACCGGAACAAATAGCCGCTGCGGGATTGGAAACCGAGGTGGCGGAGAAAGCCCCCTTTGAATTTGTGATTAAAAGCTCCGGCAAACTCCAAACACCGCAAGGGGCTGAACAAACGATAAGCGCCACCGCTTCCGGCATCGTCCATTTCACCAATTCCTCCCTCACCGAGGGGAGCCCTATCGGCGGAGGCGTGACCATAGCCACCATATCTTATAAAGACCTGCCCGACGGGGACCCCGCCATAAAAGCGAAGATAGCATTAGACGCCGCAGAAAGAGAATACCGCCGCGCCGAGGGCCTCGTGGGCGACAAAATCATCTCTCAAAAGGAGTTTGAACAGATACGCGCCGAATATGAACTGGCGAAAGCCACATATAAAAACCTCACCAACTCCGCCGGCAACGGCAGCAAAAGCGTCTCCACCACAATGGGGGGATACGTGAAACAGCTGATGGTGCGCGAGGGTGAATATGTAGCCACCGGCGACCCCATCGCCGTGGTATCGCAAAGCCGCCGTCTGCAACTGCGCGCCGAACTTCCGGAAAGCGGGTTCCGCTACATCAACACAATCTCCGACGCTAACTTTAAAACAGCATACGACGACGAAACAGTCTACAGCATCTCCTCGCTCAACGGGAAAGTAGTCTCCTACGGGAAAAGCATCGAAGAGGGCACTCCCTATATCCCCATCATCTTCGAGTTCGACAACGTGGGCAACTTCGTGGGCGGCACATACGCCGAAGTGTATCTCCTGGGCAAAGGGAGCAAAGAGGCGATAAGCGTGCCGAGTTCCGCACTCACCGAAGAACAAGGATTATATTTCATCTATATCCAAGTGGATGAGGAGGGATTCAACAAACGCCAAGTGACCATAGGCGAGAGCAACGGCAAACGAGTGGAGATAACATCAGGATTGAACGAGGGGGAACGCGTGGTGACCAAAGGCGCATACAATGTGAAATTGGCATCCAACACATCTGAGATACCCCACGGACACCAACACTAAACCGAGCGCCGTATGCTAAACAGAATAATAAAATTCGCACTCGACAACCGACTACTGATAGTGATTGCGTCGGTGCTGCTCCTTATCGCCGGAGTATATACGGCGAAGACAATGGAGGTGGATGTGTTCCCCGACTTGAACGCCCCCACCGTGGTGGTGATGACCGAGGCTAACGGACTCGCGCCTGAAGAGGTGGAGCGTTTGGTGACGTTCCCCGTGGAGACCGCGGTGAACGGAGCCACCGACGTGCGCCGTGTGCGCTCATCCTCCACCACCGGATTCTCAATCGTCTGGGTGGAGTTTGACTGGGGCACCGACATATACCGTGCCCGCCAAATCGTGGGCGAGAAAATCACCGGATTGGCGGAGACACTACCCCCGGGAGTGAGCGCCCCCATCATGGCACCGCAATCATCAATCCTCGGAGAGGTAATGTTTGTGTCGCTAACCTCCGACAAAACATCGCAACAGGACTTGCGCACCATAGCTGATTGGAACATACGTCCGCGCCTGCTCGCCACCGGAGGTGTGGCACAAGTGGCGGTGATCGGCGGTGAGACAAAAGAGTATCAGATACTCCTCAACCCCGACCGTATGCGCCTTTACGGAGTCTCCCTCAACGAGGCCATCAATGCCGTCAACGAGATGAACCGCAATGTCGCCGGAGGTGTGCTTTATGAATATGGCAACGAATATATCATCCGCGGCGACATCGCCACAAGCAATCTGCAAGAGCTCGGCATGACTCCCGTGAAAGCCACCGAAAAGGGTGGTAGGGCGATCATACTCAATCAAATCGCCGATATAAAGATAGGAAACAGCAGCCCGAGAACTGGCGTGGCGGCGGAGAACGGCAAACAAGCGGTGATAATAACCGTAAACAAACAGCCGAACACCGGCACTATCGAACTCTCGGAGAAAATAGACAAGACCCTCGAAGAGATACGTACGAATCTCCCCGAGGATGTGAAGATTTCCACCGATATCTATCGTCAGGAACGCTTCATCGACAGTTCAATCTCCAACGTGATGGAATCACTCTATGAGGGTGGCATCTTCGTGGTCATAATATTGTTCATATTCCTTATGAACATCCGTACCACAGTGATATCGCTCATTACCATTCCGCTCTCGTTGGTGATAACCATCCTGGCGTTGCACGTCATGGGATTCACCATCAACACCATGAGTCTCGGCGGTATGGCAATCGCCATAGGATCATTGGTGGACGACGCGATCGTGGATGTGGAGAACGTATATAAACGGCTGCGCCACAATCGCCGACTGGATCCCGAACACCGGCTACCCTCCATCAAAGTGATTTACGAGGCTTCGAAAGAGGTGAGAATGCCTATCCTCAACTCCACGCTCATCATCATAGCCAGCTTCGTGCCGCTATTCTTCCTTTCCGGCATGGAGGGACGTATGCTCGCCCCCTTAGGAGTGGCGTTCATCGTGGCTCTATGCGCATCCACATTGGTGGCGCTCACCCTCACCCCCGTGCTTTGCAGCTTCCTCTTAGGGAATAAAAAACAGGACCAAAAGGAGACAAAAGAACCTATCGTCTCCCGATTCCTCAGCTCCAAATATGGGAAAGCGTTGGAATGGTCGCTCAAGCACAAAAAGATGATTCTATCCTCAACGATAGGATTGTTTGTAGTGGCGTTGGCTCTGTTCTGCACCCTCGGCAGAAGCTTCCTTCCCCCGTTCAATGAGGGGTCATTCACCATCAACGTGAGCACCATGCCCGGCATCTCCCTTGAGGAGTCCAACAGAATAGGCGAAAAAGTGGATTCACTCCTACTTTCAGTGCCGGAGATTAAGACCGTGGGCCGCAAGACGGGCCGCGCCGAGCTTGACGAGCATGCCCTTGGAGTGAACAACTCCGAGATAGAGGCTCCGTTTGAACTTGATGGACGCTCCAAAGAGGAGGTTATGACAGAGATACGCCATAAGTTGAGCGCCATCCCCGGCACAAGCATCGAAGTGGGAGCGCCCATCACCCACCGCATCGATGCCATGCTCTCCGGAACAAAAGCGAGCATAGCCATCAAACTGTTCGGCACCGACCTCAACAGGATGTACTCCATAGGAAACAAAATAAAAAACAATATCGCCGACATCGAGGGGATAGCGGACCTCAACGTGGAGCAACAGGTGGAACGTCCGCAACTACGCATAGAGCCTAAACGCGAGATGCTCGCCCAATACGGCATCACCATGCCGGAGTTCTCCGAAATGATAAGCACACTCCTCGGCGGCAGCGTGGTTTCACAAGTATATGAAGGGGACCGTGCGTTCAACCTTATGCTTAAAGTGGACGAGAGCGACAGGGAAAGCATGGACCGCATACGCAACATCAGCATCGACGCCAACGGTGTGAAAGTGCCGCTGAGCAATATCGCGAGCGTTACCTCGGCGGCGGGTCCCAACACCATCAACCGTGAGAATGTGTCGCGCAAAATCGTAATCTCCGCCAACGTGTCGGGACGCGACCTCCTCGGTGTGGTCAACGACATCAAAGCGAAAGTGGACGACAACATCAAACTCCCCGAAGGATACCATATAGAATATGGCGGTCAGTTTGAGAGCGAGCAAGCGGCGTCGCGCACACTTCTGATCACCTCCATCTTCTCCATCATGGTGATATTTCTCCTCCTCTTTAACCAATTCCGCAATGTAAAACAGAGCGTTGTCGTACTTCTCAACCTTCCGTTGGCACTGATTGGCGGTGTGTTCTCGCTGTGGCTCACCGGAAGCGTGGTGAGCATCCCCGCCACCATCGGTTTCATATCGCTGTTCGGCATCGCCACACGCAATGGTATGCTGCTGATTTCACGATACAACGACCTTATGGACGAGGGACACTCCCTCCACGACAGCGTGATGATAGGTTCGCTCGACCGTCTCAACCCGATCCTTATGACGGCGTTGACCTCCGCTTTGGCGCTCATCCCTATGGCCCTCGGCGGTTCACTTCCCGGCAACGAGATTCAAAGCCCCATGGCGAAAGTGATTCTCGGCGGTCTATTCACCTCCACACTCCTCAACGGCATAATCATTCCTATAATGTATATGCTCATCAAGGGTAAAGAGGAAAATAAAACCGCAGTGGAAAACGTTGAACAATAAAGATTTGAGAACGCAAAACAACATATTAGAGAATTATTTGAGAATATATAATATGTCACAAAAAATAAGGAGCATGAAATTCACCCTCGCCGTAATAGCGATGTGGGCAATGCCCGCGTCACTTTGCGCCGAGGAGAATATGAACGGTGTGTTGGAAAGCATCGAAGCCAACAACACCACGCTCTCAGCACTGCGCCAAAGCGCCGAAGCCGAGAAAATCGGCAACCGCACCGACATCTATCTTCCCGGTCCTGACGTTGAGTTCAACTACCTCTGGGGCAACCCCGGCAGCATCGGCAACCGCACCGACATCAAAGCTACTCAAACGCTGGACTATGCGACCCTCTCGGGACGCAAAAGCCGCGTGGCGAATGCGAAAAATGAGCTTGCCGACCTGCAATATAAGGCACAACGTATCGACATAATCCGTGAAGCCAAGAGTCTATGCCTCGATATCATATACTGCAATGCCATGATCCGCGAGCTGGAGACACAGCGCGATATGGTTCGGCAAATGATTACTTATGAGAAAAAGAGGTTGGACAGCGGCGAGGGGTCACAAGTGGACTACAACAGTGCCAAGCTTGCGGAGGTGCCCATCATCGGTGAATACACGAAGCTGCTGGCGCAACGCGACACATATCTCGCCACGCTCACCGGACTCAACGGAGGGAAGGAGATAACCCTCACCCAAGCGGAGTTCCCCGCCATTGCATTGCCCGATGATTTTGAGTCGTGGTATATGGATGCGGCGCGCCAAAATCCGCTTTTAGCATATGCGGCGCAGGATATAGCGGTAAACGAGGAGAATGTGAAATTGGAGAAGGCGATGAACGTCCCGAGCCTCACCGCGGGATTCATGAGCGAGCACACCACAGCTGAAACGTTCCGCGGAATAACCCTCGGTCTGTCGATTCCGCTATGGTCGAACAAGAATAAGGTGAAGGCTGCGAAAGCGGAGGTGCTGGCGGCGCAACTGCGCGCCGAAGACGCTAAACACCAATTCTACGCCGGTCTACAGACGCTCTACCGCAAGACCGCCGGATTAAAGAGTGCCACGGAGGCGTACCGCGAAGCCCTCGCCGATTCCAACAACGCTCCATTGCTCCAGAAGGCTTTGGAAGCGGGTAAAATCACCGTCATCGATTTCATCGCCGAGCGCAACAGCTATTACAGCGCACGCATCGAAGCCCTCGCCACTGAATTGGAATATCAAAAGGCGTATGTGGAACTGACTTCGGTCTACTAAGCCGATTCCGCAATGCGCTAACCAATTAATTGACACGCTCTTACACCGAGAGCATCCACAGATAAAAAAAAGAGAGTAACCACAGATAAAAAAAAGAGACTGTCTAATATTCAAAGTTAGGCAGTCTCTTTTAGACCTATGGGTCAAAATGGGTGTTTTTTTGTGAGAAAAATGCCCATTTGT
>CAYQMV010000007.1:0-47588 GCA_964418705.1 uncultured Sangeribacter sp. | reverse complement strand
TCGCCGTGCTATCGCTGTGTGGTGCCGTTTGTCGGGAGATATTGGGCGATGAAGGTCTCCACGGTTTTGGTTATCTGCCGGCGGTCCTCCAGCTCCTCGCCGGAGAAGTGTATCCTCGCCGCAGCGTAGAAGTGTTCCCTCTCGCGCATCACGGCATCCACTTTCATCTCCACCCCCTCGCGGTCGAGGTCGCGAAACATGGGACGGCGGCTGCGGTTGCGCATCAGCCGCTCCACTATGCGCTGCCGCGATGCCATGACCCACACGGTCATTCCCTGGGTATTCATCCATTCCATATTCCCTTTATGGCATGGCGTGCCGCCACCACAGGCTATCACCACATCCTCAAATTCGCCAACCTCACGGAGCATCGATGCCTCCACCTGACGGAAATATTCCTCCCCGTGCGCGGCGAAAATCTGGTTGATGGTCGTGTGGTAGCGGTTCTCAATGTAATTGTCAAGGTCCACAAACTCCTGTGCCAACCTTTTCGCCAAAGCCCTGCCGAATGTCGTTTTTCCGGCGGCGGCGTTCCCTACTAAAAATATACGCGACATATCTTGATGCGGTGTTATCCTGATTAGGTGTTATCCTGATTAGATGTTATCTTGGTGTGGTGATTATAACTTATGAGTGCGGCGGCGGCAGTAGATCAAATCCCCCTTTGCGGCGTGGTAGGCACGCATCGCCGGAATCGCCCCGTTGCGCGGTGAGCGGATGAAGGGACGGAAGAGATAGTCCGCCAGTCGGTCGTACCATCGCTGCATGGTGATCATGCCCGTGTTCACCACCCCCGGGTCGGCACACGCCACCGTGGCGGAGACCCCCGGATCGGCGGAGAGTTCCGCCGCGAAGTCGGTGATGGCGCGCTTGGACCTGCCGTAGGTGCCTAATTGGGAGTATTCACCCTCAGTGATCGCGGTAGCCACGTTGCGAGGGTGCATATAGCGCGTCAGCGAGGTGGTGAAGACAATATGCTCCATGCCGGGGAACGCCGACAAAAGTAACTCGGTGAACAGACGCGTGTTGTGGTAGTTCACCGCCATGGTCAGCTCGCGTCCTTGCGAGTCCTCCCCATAACGGCGGTTCATGACCCCGGCGTTGTTCACCACTCCCTTGATCTCCGCGCCCGATTCTTTGCAGAGGGCTTTGATATCCTCCACGCATCGGCGCACGCTCGACTCCTCGGCGAGGTCGAGTGCGGCGATGATGATTTTAGCCTCCCTGCGCTCCGCGAGAAGTGCTCCGCGCACACCCTCGGCGCGCTTAGTGTTGCGGCATGCGAGGATCACGTTCTCACCCTCCGACACCATCCGGCGTGAGATCTCGTAGCCTATCGCTCCCGTGGCGCCGCTGACAATCACGTATTTATCCATATCCGATTATTCCTTTTTAGCTGTTGTTACATCTTCACGGTGATACCCTTGTCGAGCATGCGGTGCTTTATCTGCATACGCGCCCACGTGGGGAGTATCGCCACGAAGAATATGGTGAACCGGTTGAGTAAACCGTTGATATATTGTTTCTTTCCGCGGAGGAGGTTTTTCACCGCCTTACGCACGAAACCCTCCGGGGTGTCGACGGCGTGCAGCCGCAGTGCCAGCTTCATCAGCTTCGGAGGAAGTCCGAAGAGGTTTGTGGCGATGCCGCCGGGACAGCACACCATCACTTTCACTCCGGCGTCGCGCATCTCATAATGCAGCGCGCGCGTGAACGTGCGTATATATGCTTTTGTGGCGGAATACAATGCGATTCCAGGCATCGGCATCCAGCACGACATCGACGACATATTCAGTATATACCCCTTCTGTTTCTGTCCCGCCATGCGCCGCGCCACTATCCGCGACAATTCCGTCACCGCCCTGATATGGAGGTCGATATACATCGACACCTTCGACAAAGGGGTCGAAACCACCTCCCCGAAAGTGAAGATTCCGGCGTTATTGATGAAGATGAACGGCTCTATCCAATTCTGCTCCATGAACGCCATGACATCGTTCGCCGCTCCGTTGGAGGTGAGGTCTATGGCGAGCGCGTATGTCTCCACGTGGTATTGCGTGGTGATGCGGTTGCGTTCGCGTTTAAGCTCCTTCTCTTGGTTGCTTATCAACAGAATGTTGGCTCCCATAGCCGCCAGTCGGTTGGCGAACTCAAGTCCGATGCCGGAACTCGCTCCGGTGATCACCGCCCATTTCTTTTTCAGATCCACCATTCTCTCAGCCCTTGGATTTTATTCTCTCTATCTCTTTGAGGATCTTCGGAGGAAGATTCTCGAGGTGCTTGTGGCACGCCATCTCGCGTGAGTACATTCTTGCGATGCAGTAGTTCACGTGGTCGCATCCGCAGCGTTCGCATCCCTGGCGCAGGTGTTCCACGAACGCCGGATCATTGAGTAGTGCGCGTCCCATTTGGATGAACTCGAAGCCCGACGACAGCACTTTCTCGCACCCGTCGCGGCTCACCACGCCCCCCACATAGATGAGCGGCATGCTCAGCTCGCGGCGGAAACGTTTGGCGTCGTCTAGGAAATATAGCTCCTTGAACGGCTCTTTCGGTATCATGTATTTCCCCACCAAGCGTACGCCGTATTTGAGCCACAGCTGCTTCATATAATATGTCATGCTGTAGATGGGCATCTCGCCGCACATCACGTACATGGGGGCTTTGCTCACGAATCCTCCCGAGAGTACGAGGGCGTGCGCTCCGAGGTTTTGAAGCTCTTTGGCTACGGTCAGGCAGTCGTCTATCTCCAAGCCCCCCTTGAAGCCGTCGCGCATATTCGTTTTCACCACCACGCCCATGTCGCTTCCGGCGGCTTTCATCACCTTCTCCATCACCATGCGCATGAACCGCATACGCGAGTCGAGGGTTCCGCCGAACTCGTCGCGGCGGTGGTTGGTGTAGGGGGAGAGGAATTGGGAGATGAGGTATCCATGTCCCGCGTGAACCTCCACGCAGTCGAATCCGGCGTCGCGGGCGGTGCGCACGGCGTCGCCGAACTGCACGGCGAGTTGCGACAGCTCATCCTTGCGCAGTCCGCGCACGAAGGTGGGGGAGTAGAGGTTGAATCCGGTGGATGCCCCCACCGGTGTCCCACCGGCGGTGCTGCGGTGCGTCATGTTGCCGCAGTGCCCTATTTGAATCGATGCTTTTGCTCCGTGGCTGTGGATCGCGTCGGTGGTTCTGCGCAGTTGGGGCACTATCTCGGGACGCAGCCACAATTGTGTGGTGAACGATAACGCCGACCGGCAGATGCCGGCATAGGCGATGGTGGTCATGCCCACGCCCCCTTTCGCCACGCTCTCGTGGTAGTTGTGGAGCATCTCTGTGGGCCCGTTGTCGCGTCCCATACCTTCAAACGCCGCGCTGCGGATGGTGCGGTTGCGTAGTTCCACCGGTCCTATCTTCGCCGGAGTGAACAGTTGAGAGTCAGGATATTTATTCATGGGTTTGGCTGTTTTCTTTTGTCGGAGGGTGTTCCCGTCGTGGGAGCGCCCTATATGAGTATAACGTTTAATATATGAAAGGGAATATACGGCGGCGGTTCAGTTTGCGGTATTCGTCGCCGAACTCGCGCAGATAGCGTTTGTGGAGCTTTGCGGAGCGCGGCACTAGGTTGGCGCACGTCCACAGCACAAACACCGCGCCCGCCCATGAGAATGTGAGCAACGCGAATCCCGTCCATTCTATGATTTCGCCCAAATAGTTGGCGGAGGTGACGTAGTTGTACATCCCGCCGTGGGGTATTTTGTGCCCCGTCTCTCCGGGGCGGCGCAGGTGGCGGATGATGTGGTCTGACTGCCAGTTGATGACCATTCCCACCACGAAGATTATGGCTCCGGCGATGGCGGCGAGGGGCTTGGGCGAGGATAGTGCCGCGGAGAAGTCTCCGGAGAAGAAGCGCACCACGGGAAGATAGTAGTCGGCGGGGGCGACATGGAAGAGCCATCCTCCGATCATATAGGCGTTGATGATGTTGAACAGGGCGCCCATGAGGGCTATCGCCCACGGCATCCTGCTGTTGCCGCGCATGAGGAGCGGGAAGATGAAGGAGCGTTGGAAGTAATGGAAGAGGAAGAACGCCGTGAGTATATATGCCACCATTGAGCATGAGGCGGTGGAACATGGGACGGCGTAGCATGAAGTGGTGGAACACGATGCCCCGTAGCATGGAGCGATGGCGATGGCGCACATGGCGATGAACGCTGGGGCTTCCATGGCGATCCATCCTATGCGGTTGTTGACTGAGGGTCCCCATCCCTTGCGAAAGGCGATGCCGTAGGGGGCTTCAATGAACTGTAGGGCGATGAACACCACTACGGCGAGGACGCTCATGGCGATGAGTACTGTGTTGTATGTCTCGATATTGAATATCTGCATCATTCGTCACAAGATTTAAAGGTTGCTCTCTCTATTTAGGGGCTTGTTACTGCTGTAAAAAGACAAACGAGTTGAAGTAAGAACCTTCAACTCGTTATGTCGGGGTGAGGTGACTCGAACACCCGACCTCTACGTCCCGAACGTAGCGCGCTAGCCAACTGTGCTACACCCCGATTGCTTAATTCAGCGGTGCAAAGTTACAAATTTTTCTCTGTTCCGCCAAATATAATCGTATATTTTTGAAACTTTAAAAATATCTTGCCACTCCAATACTAAAAAAGGACGGAACCTCACGGCCCCGTCCTTACCATAACAAAAATAAATACTGCTTATGAATCTAACTTTATTGTTCTTATTGAAGTGTATATGTGTACGGTATTGAACCAAGATTCAAAGTTACAGTGTAAGTGCCTGCGGCTGTCATGATGTTATCACCATTGGGAACCAAGTTGTCGGCGGTGCCGCCAAGGTTGATGCCCCAGTCATCGTTGGCACGGAACTTCCATCCATTCTCATTCACAGTGACGGTGCCTGTCCAGGTCTTGTAATCCTCGGAAGGAGTAAGGTTCTCCTGGCTGCCCCATCCGTTGAAGTCACCGATGAGACCGATGCTTGTGATGTGGGTGATGGTGTAAGTCTCATTGTCGAGATTGGCTGTCACATAGTAGAGACCCGGCTCAGAAACTTTGATGTTGCCGCCATCTGCCACAAGTTTGCCTGCTTCTGTGCTGCTGATACCCCAGTTGACATCCCAAGAAGCGTTGGCTGCGAGTTTGAACTCACTCTTAACGTATACGTAGCCCCAATAGTTCTTGTAGTCGGTAGTGGTGAGAAGCATATTGTTTTTGAATTCCCAACCATTGCCGTCGCCGGGAGTGTAAAGTTCATTGTAAGCTTTGGTCACTGTGTAGGTGAGAGCCACCATGTCGACGGAGATCATGTAGGGACCTGCTTGGCGGATGACGCCGTTGGCTCCGTTGAGCACGAGGTTGCCGCTTGCGTCTGTAGCGTCGCCGGTCTCAGAAACACCATACACTTTGCCGGACTCGGAAACGATGTTCCAAGTGAAGCCGGCAGCCGCCTGGTCGTCGGTGACGGTGAACGACAATTTGAATGTGGTGTCGTCCCATACAGCCGCACTGGAGTGGTTGAGCGCCACTTTACCGAGGGTGCCGCCGAGATAGTAAGCCGATTCAACAGGTACCGGCACCGGAGTGACGGTGAGTTGTTTGGTGGCGAACCAAGTGTCTATGCCGCCGATGCGGAATTTTTGTGTGTCAACGTCGGCGTATACGGCGAAGCGCACCCAATTGGTCTCAGCGTATGGAGCCTTGCCGATGAGTTCCACATAGGCGTTCTGCCAATCAGATTGAAGCACTGCTCCGTCGGTGACTTGGAGTGTCTTATAGTTGGCGAAGTCTTGAGTGGGGGATACCTGCATCTCGTAGCTTATGGTGCTTCCCTCGGGGAGGTCTGTGGCGCTTACCAATTCAATCACGGGGATGACCTTACCCTCGTAATCATTGAGGTTGAGGGCGCTTCCGGAGATTGCGGAACCATATTTAACTGTCACGCCGTCGGCGCTCATGATCGCCTCTTGGGCGTTCTCTTGAGCTATACCCAAATCGCTGCTGTCATCGCATGACGCAAATCCAAGAGCAAGAAGGGTCAATAAATATAAACCTAATTTTTTCATTGTTGTTCTTCTTTTTTTGATATATCCTCCTCCGGAGCCGTGCCCCGGAGGGGATGATATAAAATTGCTAATGCGATTAGTCTACGATTTCAAACACGATTTTCTTAGTACCTAAGTTCACGGTCATAGCGACATTGCCACCGGGCCATCCGGAAACCATCCATGAGCCTTTGCCGGCTTTCGCCGCGGAGAAGTTGTAGGTGCAATCACCGGAGTAAACGCCATCTTCAAATGCGATTTCGATGGCGGCATCGTCGTCCTGCGAACCGATAGAATACCATTCCCAAGGTTCAGCCGCGTCAAACTGATCGTAGAAGCGGAATTGGAATTTGCCTTCGGGGATATAGAAGGTGCCGGTGTAGATGAGAGACTCGGGTTCGGTCTCAGTGAGCACCCATGCGTCGTTGGGAGCCGCGCTCCATCCCTCGCAGTCGCCCACCAACCAGATCTGATCGGGGAGTTTCACAGCGAAGTAGGGCTGCACTTGTTTGAGCACAATCACATTAGAATATATGTCGGCGTATTCGGCGTTTGCCACAGTGGCGTGGGCGCGCACATATACCGGACGCGGAGCATCGCTGAAATTATCCAAGCTGGTGTAGTTGTATAATTTGCAGAGGGCGATGCAGAAGTATTCGCCGGAAAGGCTTATTTTGGCGGAGGTGGTGGTTCCTTCCACCACTTGGTATTCACCTTTGTCGAAGCCGTTGGCCTCTTTAGCCACCTCGATTTGATAGGTGGGTGTTGTGGCTAAGCCGTAGTTGGGCTGGCTCACAGTGAACTCCACAGTTGATTCTGCGGTGGGTTGGTACACTTGCTCTGCCATCGCGGGAGTGTTGAGCACGAACTCCGTGGGTGTGTTCAAACGGGGTTGGGTATCCTGCTTACAGCTGGCAAATGAAAGACCTAACACTGCGGCGCATGCCATTAATATTGTCTTTTTCATTGTTGTTGCTTTTTAATTTTAGGTTAGTGATTAATAACCGGGGTTCTGCTGCATAGCGTCGCCGTAGATGGATACTACGTCGGAGGGCAGAGGATAAAGGTTGCGGTAGGATGCGGTGGCGGTGCCGGCGTCGTTACCTTTCATAGTCCACACGTAGGATGCGCCTGTGAAGAGGTTGAAACGGATAAGGTCGGTACGGCGTACGCACTCGTGGTAAAGCTCACGGCCGCGCTCGTCAAGGATGTTGCTCAAAGTGAACTCGGCGGCGTTCCATGCGTTGATGCCGGCGCGTTGACGAACGTAGTTGGCATATTTCAAACCGGTGGCTTGGTCGCCGGCGCCGTGCAATGACGCTTCGGCAGCCATCAAGTAGACATCAGCCAAACGGATGATGGGGAGGTCGGTGTCGGGGCAGTCTTGGCTGGCGTCGACGGGTTGCACTCCGATGCGGGTGAGACCATTGGCATCTTTGAACTTAGGCATTGTGCCGTCGGCATTGCAATGTACGTTGGTGAATTTCAAGGGATCGTAGCCGTTGCCCCATTCTTTCACGTTGGTGTTTTGCATGGTGTAGCCGGCGTTTTCAGTAAGCCACAAAGCCACGCGCTCATCGTTGCTCTCGCCGTTGACGAAGTTGAATTTCTTCGCGAATTGTTCGGAGGTGAGCAAGCATCCCCAAGAAGCGGAGAGACCGTACCACGACGGGTTGCAGAATTTGTCGGAGAGTGATTTGTCGGCGTTGTTGCAAGCCATGGCGGCGATCAAGTACATTGTACCACCCCAAGGACGAGTGTTGGTGCCGTCGTAGGGCACACCCCAAAGGATTTCGTTTTGAGCTTTCAAGCTTCCGCCGGGCATGAACATATCGTTGGTGCCGCAGAAGAGTGAAAGATAATCGGTGGCAAGACCGGAGCCTTGGAAACCGCCGCCTTGGTGGCGTGCGATGATGTTCTGGGCGTGGCTCCAGCATTTATCCCATGCGGCGGAACCGGAGAACACCTCGGCGTTCAAGTAATATTTGCAAAGGAGGCCTTCGACGGCATCTTTGCCGATGCGTCCGTAAACGCCGGATTCGTTGAAGTTGGCAAGCACATCTTCTAGGTCGTCGACCACTTTGTTATAGAGTGCCGCACGGCTCTCCGCCTGTGGGGGAGTGTCGCCATACTCAGCATCGTCCCATGCCACGGTGCCGCGGCCGAACCAGCTGATGATATAATAATAGGAGAGGTCGCGGAGCGCGCGGGCTTCAAGCACCATTTGGTCCACTTGAGCCTTCTCAGCGTCGGTGAGAGACACTCCGTAGTCGCCAAGTTTGCGGGTCAAACGGATGAAGTCGTTGCAGACCGCGATATGAACATAGTAGCGTGAATAAGCTCCGTAGATAAGGAGGTTTGACGAACCCCAAGTGTTGTAGACCATATCAGGCACACCGGTGTCTTGGTAGATCCAGAAAGCCTCGTCTGTGGGGAACTCCTCCATGATGTAGTTCACACGGCTCCATTGGGAAGTACCGCCGTCGAGACCGGAGATGTCGGAGTCGCCATTTTGACCGTACTGGCCGGAGACAGCCAAAGAGGAATAGCACTTAGCCATTGTGCCGCCGATGTATCCCATGGGATCCTCGGCGAATTTGTCGGGTGTCAGGGTGTTGGGATCCTGGGGTAGCTGGTCCAAATCGCCGGTACATGCCACAAGTCCTCCTGCCATCACCATGGCAGCCCCTATGAATAATTTATTTATTATTGATTTCATAAATATTTCCGATTTAAATAATTTGTACGATTAGAATGTAGCGATTAAACCGATAGTATAGCTAACCGGACGGGGATAGACGTTGGTGTCAACACCATCGAAAATCTCAGGATCGATTCCTCTGTAGCGGGTGATGACAAACGGATTTTGTACGGCGCCGTAGAGACGGAGACGGAGTTTGTTGCCAAGAAGATCGGGCCATGTGTAGCCTAATGTGATGTTGTCGCAGCGTACGAAGCCGGCGTTCTCCAACCAATAGTCAGACTCCCATGCTTGTGAATTGAAGTAGGTGTCTGCCACTACGAGGTTGTGGAGCACGTTGTTGCTGAACATGCCATCTTTGTAGGAACGTTGTGCCAATGCGCGGTTGTAAACGTAGTTGCCGATGTTGGCGCGGAGTTGGAATGAGAGATCCCAGTTCTTATAAGAGAAAGTGTTGTTCCACGACATGGTGACTTTCGGATCGCGTGAGTGCTTGTAGACTTTATCGTCGTCGTTGATGATGCCGTCGCCGTTTTGGTCTACGTAAGCGCCCTCGATGGGTTTGCCATATTCATCGTAAACTTGCTCATAGAGCCAGTATGTGAACGCGGGATAGCCCACTTTGTGTACTTGCGCGTTACCGCCAAGACCGGAGATTGAGGGACCAACCAAGAGTTGTGAGTTGGGGTCGTTGGCGTTGTTGAGTTTCGTGATTTCGTTTTTGTTCCAAGCCACGTTGTAGGCGGTGCTCCAAGTGAAGTCCTCGGTGTCTACGATTTTGGCTCCGATAGTGGCCTCAAGACCGATGTTGCGCAATGAGCCTACGTTTTGAGTCATTTGGTTGGTGGTGGCGGCTCCGGGGAACACGGTCACTGTTGCCAAAAGGTCTTTGGAGTTGCGCAGATACCAATCCAAGTTCACTGTCAAGCGGTTGTTCCACCATCCCATATCCAAACCGGCGTTCCATGTGGTGGTAGTCTCCCATTTCAAGTTGGGGTTGTAGCCGGCGGGATAGTAAGTGTAGGCGCTGTTGTATGTGCCGTCGTACATGTTGGGGTAGTAGGAACCAACTTGTGATACGATGTAGGTAGGCATATAATCGAAGTAGCCGCCCACGGATTGTTGACCTGTTTGACCCCAGCCCAAACGGAGTTTGAACTCATTCATGTTGTCGCGGACACCCTCCATGAACGACATATTGTTGATCTTCCATCCGAGAGCTACGGAGGGGAAGAGACCCCAACGGTTGTCTTTGGAGAAGCGTGAAGTACCGTCGTCACGAAGTGTGAATGTCAATAGATAGGTGTCTTTGAAGCTATAGTTCAAACGACCGAAGAAGGAGAGCAATTGAAGACGTCCGTTGTTCCAATAGTACCAGGGAGCGTCGAGGTATGTTTTACCCACATAGCTTTGAGTGGAGGGATCCTCGGTGAGGATGCCGTTGCTCAAAGAGGGTTTATAGAAACCTGTGGAAGTGATTTCAGTCTGGTTGTTGCGGCCGTGAGCGTCGAAACGTTGCCAAGAATAACCTGCCATGATGTCGAAGTTGGAGTAGATGGACTCAACCTCTTTTTTATAGTTGGCATAGAAATCCAAAAGGGTGTTGCGACGGAGCTCGTAGCTGTAGTAGTATTGAGAAGCACCGTTTTTGTAGCAGGAGTCCCATGCTGTGGGGGAGTTCTGCGCGGTATATTTGTTGTTTTCGCCTTTCGACACGTCATAACCTAAGTTGAGGTTGAAGTGAAGGTCGGGGAGGAAGTGGAGCGCATAGTCGATTTGCAAGTTACCGTTGCTGCGGTATACGGTACCGGTGTTGTCGATGTCGGTAGCTTGTGCGAGGGGGTTGAGGGTGTTTTGGTCTTGCCAATCCAAACCGGAGAGGTTAGCACTGTATCCGTTGTAGAAATAGGGATATGCGCTGTTGCCTGAAGCGATGTTGGAGTAGACGGGACGTGTGGGGTCGCAGTCCATAGCGGTGCCCACGCAGCCTTCATCGGTGAATTTGTTTCTGATGTAGTAGCCTTTCACGTTGGCGTTGACTTTCAAAAGTCCGTCGAAGAATTGCGGAGTGAGGTTCACACCGGCTGTGACGCGTTGCATCTGTGAGTTCTTCAAGATACCATTGTTCATGGTGTAGGAACCGGAGACGCGGTAGGGGAGGAATCCGGCTTTGCCGCCGATGCTCAAGTTGTAATCGTGGGAGATTGAAGTGCGGAGCACTTGATCCTGCCAGTCAGTGTCGGCGTTGCCGAGCAATGAAGCGGCGGCGGAGTCGGCTCCGTAGTAATCTTTCACCATGGATGAGAACGCGGAGGCGTCGAGCACGTCCCAACGTTTGCGGTCCTGGCTTACAGTGACGTTTGCTGAGAAGTTGACTTGCGGACGACCGCTTTTACCTTTCTTGGTAGTGATGATGATCACACCGTTGGATGCGCGTGAACCGTAGATCGCGGTGGCGGATGCGTCTTTCAAGATTGTCATAGACTCGATGTTGTCAGGCGAAATCATTGCCAAGGGGTTGGCAGCGCCGTTCACACCGTCGTTGGACAAGGGCACACCGTCGAGCACGATCAAGGGGTCGTTGGACGCGGAGAGTGAGGAACCGCCGCGGATACGGATAGTGGCACCGCCCTCAGGAGAACCACCGCCGGAAGTCACAACGACACCGGGGGACGCACCTGTCAAGAGGTCTTGCGCCGATGTCGCGATGTTGGCATCAACCTCGTCGGGCATTACCATAGCCACTGATCCTGTGGCATCTTGTTTCTTTACAGATCCATAACCGATCACAACCACGTCGGAAAGCATTGTGGAGTTCTCGCTCATGACTACGTTAATGTTTGTGCGACCATTAACGGCTTCCTCCACTTGGGTGTAACCAACATAGGAGAACAATAGTGTAGCATTCGGATCCACACGGAGTTCGAAATTGCCATCAAGGTCGGTTTGCGTGCCATTGGTTGTGCCTTTTTCCATAACCGTAGCACCAATTAGAGCTTCGCCAGTCTCGTCAAGCACGGTTCCGTGCACGGCGATCTTCTGAGCTAAAGCAGGAAGCGTGAACACCAATAGCATCACCATTGTAGCCCAAAACTTCCGATTCAGATGAAAACAAACGTTCTTCATGCAAGAATAAATTTAGTTTTACATTGGGTTATTAATAAAGTTATTTTGTCGAATTTGGAAACCCTTGCATTTGCAATCTTTTTCTGCAGAATAGTGATTCATGGCAGTAATTGATATGGGGGAGGTGAGATCCTAATCCACAATTCCCAAACGCAGGAGCCTTTTCGTTTTACTCTGTTTCCTTTTATTCGTTTCTTTTCTTTTTTACCTAAGCAATCGCAAAATTAACGCTTTTAAAGAATTTGTGTGTTGAAAATCTTTGCGTTAACATTGTTAATTAATGATTTTAATATCAAATCGTTGAACAAAATGCAGGCATGCCGCGCCCGAATTGTTTCGGACGCGGCATGACGTGTTTTTTTGTCTTGTTTTTTACCGTGCTTCTTGAAATGAGGAATGGAGGCCCTATTTATAGAATGATTCTTTCACTCTGCGGTCTACGGCGAGCACGTTGAAGAGGGCTGTCGCCACCGCCAGCACCGCGCCGACACCGAGGGCGACACACACTCCGGCTATGCCGGAGCCGCCACCCATCCCTTCCACGGAATGTATGTAGGCTTGGCGGATGATGACCATGAGAATGGCGGCGAGAAAGTATGCCACCGCGCTTACTATCACCACAAGGTAGCGGTAGGGTCCTCCGATCACTTTCAGAGGGTAGCCGAGCATTATCAGAGAGTGGAGTTTCTCTTTGTTTTTTTGCATCAGCAGCGAGATGCTCAGGAAGAGGATGAAAAAGGAGAGCAGCGTCACAAGCAGTCCCACGCCTATGATCGCTCCGGTCACCACGTTTATGAAGAAGCTTGCCTGAGAGCCGCTTTTGTCGCCGGCGATTTCCCAATCATGTTCCGCCACGTATTGGTTGATGGAGGTGTCGCCCGGCGACGACACGTCTATTATCAGACGCTTCGGCGCCACCGCCGCTCCGGTGCCGTAGGTGTCGTTCGCCCAGTCCATGAACTCTTGCGGCACCAGGATGGTGTTGAGCCTGTTGGAGAATCCTACGATTCTGCCGTCCATTGTCGCGGTGCGCAAGCCGTCTTCGCTGCGTAGCGACAGATGTACGGGGAGCGACCCCATCACGTTTTCCGACACTTGGGGGAGGCCCGCGGAGGTGGCGAAACCGAAGTTATAGAGTGCCAGATAATCTTTGGAGATGATGATGGGCACCTCCGCGTCCCCCTCATGGTAGCCCCATTGTGCGTCGGGCACGTCGATATATCCGTCGGGGATTGATTCGAAGAACATATATGTGGAGAGGCCCCGTTGTCCGGGACCGCTCATGGTGGCGTTCACTTTGAAGGTGGCGCTGGAGAATTTACCCACGCCGCGCACCCACGGCTGGCGCTCCAAGTCAGCAATGTCGGCATCGGTGAAATAGGCGGCGTTTTCACCGTACTGCACGCTGTTAACCTGTTTGTTGACCACGAGATAATCCTTTTGCAGAAAACTGTCCTCATCCTCCCATATCGGGCGCACGTCGAGGAAGAGCTGCAATCCCGTGACCACGATGGCGAGACCGACGAGGTTGGAGAGGGTGAATCCCACAATCTGCGCTTTACTGAGGTTCTTGCGCAGCAAACGACTTACCATTTTATTCATATCCGGGGCTATAGTTTTAGAAGTTGAGGATTTTGTAATGCTAATTTATTACCCACGGAGGTGGCGATTACGGCGGCGCCGCGTTTCAGGGCCTCCTCCACCACCATTTGCGCCACGAGCATATTATTGTGCGCGTCGAGGTGGCTCACCGGCTCGTCGAGGAGGATGAAATCGAAGGGTTGGCATAGGGAGCGCACTATCGCCACGCGCTGTTGCTGTCCGATGGACATGCGCCCCACGGGGTAATCCATGCGGTCGGCGATTCCCAAGCGCGCCATCCATTCCTCCGCCTGCGCCGCGCTCACGGCGTTGGTGAGAGTGCGTTTCATCTCCACGTTCTGGCGCGCGGTGAGTTCCGGGAAGAGATCTAATTCCTGGGGTAGGTAGGCTATGTGGCTGCGGCGCAGTTCCTGCCATTTTTCGATATCGTAGGATGCCACATCCTCGCCGTCGAAGCGGAAGGTGCCGAGATAGTCGCGGCGCGCCCCGTAGATATAGGCGCATAGTGAGGATTTGCCGGTGCCGCTGGCGGCTTCGATGATGTATCTCCCGCCGCGCAGCAATTCCAATTCCTTATTCCATATATCAGATTCCCTACGCGGTTCCTGCTCAAACACTTTCGGAAGCGTAGCGGACAGCTGAATCTTTTCCATAGTCGTAGCTTTTGCTGATTTTCAGTTTTTAGGTTGCAAAAATAGAAGTTTTAATCCAATCTCCCAATTAAATAGGTCTTTTTCTTTTAAGAAAGAGTGTTTTGAGCGGCGTTAAATGCTTGTTAAAGATGATTTTTAACCAAAATAGCGCGTCGCAAATGTTGCCGTTAACGGAATAAATAGCTAAATTTGCACAATTTTATATTCACAAGTAAGCCACATATATTTAGGAATATGGAGCAGGAACTCACAGTCAACGGGATGACATTCGTGCCCTACATCGTTGAGGAGCGTATCCTCGCGGAGGTAGAAAGGGTGGCCGGCGAGATACGCAGGGACTATGAGGGTAAGAACCCCTTGTTTTTATGTGTACTCAACGGCGCGTTTATTTTCGCCGCCGATTTATATCGTGCGGTCAATCTATGCGACTCCAGCATCACTTTTGTGCGCTATGCCAGCTATGAAGGCACCGCCAGCACCGGAGAAGTGAAACAACTTATAGGTTTGCCCCGTGGGGTGGAGGGCCGTGACATTGTCATAATCGAGGATATCGTAGACACTGGCCTGACTGCCGTGAAGATTGTCAACGACCTCAAGAAACTTAATCCGGCATCCATACGCTTCGCCACTCTTTTGCATAAAAAGGAGTGTACGAAAGTGGATTTCACCCCGGATTATGTGGCGTTCACTATCCCTGCGAAATTCATCATAGGCTATGGTCTTGACCTTGATGGAAAAGCGCGCAATCTTCGCGACATATATATCCACGAAGAGAAATAGGCTTCGGCTATGTCTCTGATTAATCTACCCATCATATAAAAATAAAATGCTGAATTTAGTTTTATTCGGGGCCCCCGGAAGTGGAAAAGGCACCCAAAGCGACAAACTCACCGAGAAATATGGGCTTCACCATATCTCCACAGGCGAGGTGCTTCGTGATCACATTGCAAGGAAAACTGCCAACGGCGTTATCGCCGACAGCTATATCTCGAAAGGTAATCTTATCCCCGACGATTTGATGCTTCAAATTCTTGAGGATGAGTTGGATCGTGCCAAAACCAGCAATGAAATCGGCAATGGCGTGATATTCGACGGATTCCCGCGCACGATAGCGCAGGCGGAGGCCCTTAATGGTATTTTGGCAAAACGCGGAACCGAACTCCATGCCGTGGTGGGGTTGGAGGTGCCGGAGGAGGATCTCGTTGCCCGTTTGCTCAACCGTGGTAAAGAGACCGGACGCGCGGACGACAATGAAGCCACCATCGCAAACCGCTTGAAAGTATATCACTCACAGACACAACCTCTCAAGGAGTTCTATACCAAGGAGGGACGCTTTGTCGAAATCAATGGCAAAGGGGCTGTGGATGAGATATTCAGCTCCATTGCGGAGAAAATCGATTCGATTCTTGAGAAGGCCTGATTCGGTCGGTCGAATGATTCGGCTAAAAGATTCTAACGGCTGATTTGAATGAATGATTTGAATGAATAATTAGTCATATTTTATAAGTTTAAGGGTTAAAATGGGAGCGGGACATCATCACGATGCCCCGCTCTCTACCATAATACTGAAAATTCGATTTAATTTATTTAATAGCGTTATTTAATAGCGTTATTAATTCCGTTATTAAATTTTAGCCATCTCGATGGCAGCCACCGCGGCTTCGGAGCCTTTGTTGCCAAGGCAACCGCCGGCGCGGTCCTCCGCTTGTTGCAGGTTCTCGGTGGTGAGAACGCCGAAAATTACGGGCGTTGTGCCTTTGGCGTTGAGCATAGACACGCCTTGGGTGGTGTGTTGGCACACATAGTCAAAGTGCGGAGTGTCGCCGCGGATCACGCATCCTACAACGACCACGGCGTCATAATTATCCATCACCTTCGCCGCCGCGTAGACAAGCTCCACGGTGCCTGGCACTTCGATAATCTTGATGTTTCCGGCTTTGACCCCGGCTTTCTCAAATACGTCAAGCGCTCCGTCGCGCAATGCTCCGGTGATTTTACTGTTCCATTTAGCCACCACCACCGCGCATTTGAAATCGGGGGTGGGCAGTGCGGGTATCTCCAAGTGGGTACCCTCGGTGTTTAATATTGTAGACATAATTAATCTCTAATAATCTTTTCGTCGCTGGCGATATGCAGATCGGGAGCCATAGTCTGTTGCTCGTCATCGTGCTTGTCGCCTTTTTCCTTGTTTGTGAAGGATATTTTTCTGAGGAAAGTCTTCCATGCCGATTCTCTTTCGGCGTCGGCGTCGATGACTTCGATGAGGGCGAGGATGTCCTCTTCAAGTTCGATAGTGCCGAGGGTGATGGCATGGGGAAGGAGAGCTTCGAGAAGACGTTTTGCGCGTGGACGCATACTGCGTATGCGCATCATGATTCCCGCCATGTCGAGCGTCATTTTCACCTCTTTGCGAGTCACTTTGCCGGCGCGTTTCTTGCTGAACTTGATTGCTTCGGCGTAGAACTTCAACGAGGCTTTGTAGTCGCCCGAGGCGGAGAGGAGTTGCGCCACTTTGCATAGGGAGTCCACGAGCTTGTCGGTGGCGGCGACCATGCCGGCGTTGACTTTGTCGTAGAGAGCCGCCACCGCCACTTGCTGGCGTGCCAGCATATCCATGGCTTTGCGGCGTGAACGCAATATTCGGGTGGAGAGATCCATCGCCAAGATATGTAGCGGAGCGAATCGTTCGCTGTCTTTCTTCACAAGCACATTGAGAACTTTAAACAGCACTTCAATCTCCTTCTCCGATTGTTTGTAGTCTTTAAGCGCATAGTTTATAGTGGCAAGGTCAAACAGCAATGCCACCAACATGGCCCGGAACTCATCATGGTCGAAATTGGGGAATGTGCGCAATTGGCGGAGTCCGTCCACGGTGCGTTCAAATGCGTCGCGGTAGCGTCCCTCCTCCTCTAACTGTGAGGCTACTTTGCGTGTGGCTTCCACCTGCTTGAGAATTTCATATTCCCTGCTATCCTTACTGAAGGATTTGAAATCAAAGGGTATTTCTATAAGAGCCATATATTTGATGTTTATTGTTTTCGTTGTTGTCAATGGTTTTCGGAGGCGTGCTTCGCCGCGGAACCGAGGTATCCGCCGTGGTGGCGTTTGGCATAATCCTCCACTTTAAAATCTATATTCGACATTGTGCCGACCACCAGCACGTCGCCCACCACGGTCATTTGCGTGGTGGAGGTGGTGGGGGTCAGCCCGAAGGGGCATACCTCCGGCGCTCCGCCGGTGTGGATCAGCACATCGGCTTGTTCCGCCAGCAAGGAATCCTTGTTGCCCGTAATAACAATCACGGGGAGATTCGGGTTCAACCGGTGAGCTAATTCCGTAAGTTCCAATATTTCACGAGTTTTACCGGAGTTGCTTAGGAGCAACAATAGATCCCAAGGTTGCAGAATGCCGAGGTCGCCGTGCTGTGCCTCCGAGGGATGGAGAAACACGGCGGGGGTGCCGGTGGAGCAGAATGTAGTGGCGATGTTCATCGCTATCTGTCCCGCCTTTCCCATGCCCGACGCCACCAACTTCCCTCCGTGGCGGTGTACTCTGTCGATAATCAGCTTCACCGCTTTTTCGTAGGCCTCGGTGACGGGTATCGCCGCCACCGCGCGGCTCTCGGCGTCAAGTATGTCGCGCATCAGTGATGCAACGTCTTTTTTCATTTTATCTATAATTTTAATCTCTAACTTATGAGTCTCTAATACGAGTCTCTAACTTATTAATTAGTATGTGGTTTTAGTTTCCGATGTTCGAATGTCTCAAACATCCGGCGTGATTCTTCGCTGATGGGGAAGCTGCATTTCTTCTCCCTGTCGAAGTTCACCATCACGGTGTCGCACACCGCTTTGACTTCCATGGTGTCGGAGTTCGCCAACACCTGGCGCAGAGTAAATGAGCGCATGCCCATCTCTTCGCAGCGTGTGTAGATACGCAAAGGCTCCCCGAAGTACGCACTGTTGATAAATGAACAGTCCACGTTCGCGATTACGGTTTCCACTTTGCGCCAGTTCATCTCACCCTTTCTCACTGCTTGGAAGTAGAACGCTTTCGCGGTGTCGAAGAGTGAGAAGTAGACGATATTATTTAAATGCCCGAGGATGTCGATGTCGTTGAACCTCAACGGGGTGTCGTAGGAGAATTGAAACTCCTCGGGTTTGAATATAAAATCTGACTTATTCATACGAATCTTATGTCGGAGAGTATGATTTCGCCTAAACGGCTGTTTATTTCTGCTAAAATTTTGTGGCGGTCGATCATCAGCTCTTGGCGTAAAGCCGCCGAGTCCACATGGAGGCACAGGGTGCCGCCCACCACATTGCGCGCCGGCGCTAACGACGCCAGATGTTCACCCACCACCTCGCGCCACAGCACCATGGCTTGGCGCCGCTGAAGCATCTCTTGGAGCTTCTGTCGCTCCTTGATGCGGTCTATCACTTCGGAAATGCTTTCCGATGCCGTGTGCTTCATGTCGGTCAGTCTGTTATAGGGGTGAATTTGCCGTTCTCCACTTCCAGCAGAAGATTGCCGGAGATGGAGGTGATGATTTGGTCGATATGCTCGCGGTTGGTGTCGGTGATGAAAATCTGCCCGAAACGTTCTTCCGGTGCCACAACCTCCATTATATGTTCCACTCGTGAGGAATCGAGTTTGTCGAATATATCATCCAAAAGGAGCAGCGGAGTCACCCCTTTTGTCGCTTTGAGAAAATCGTAGACAGCCAATTTCAAGGCTATGGTGAAAGTTTTAATTTGTCCTTGGCTGCCGAGTTTCTTAAGACTGTACCCCCCCAAGGTGGTTTCTATGTCGTCGCGGTGTACTCCCGATGATGTGTAGCCGAGAATGGCGTCGCGCTGCATATTGCGGCTGAGGATATCCTTCATTGAGGATTCGTTGAGCGCGCTTTTGTAGCTGATGGACACCGATTCGCCGTTCGCCGCCACCTCTTGGTAGTACTTTTCAAATAGCGGACACATCCCTTCCACCCATTTTTCGCGGATGGTGTGGATTTGCCGGGCGGCTTCGCACAATGGTTGCTCCACCGATTCATAGAGCAGTGTGTCGCGGATGCCGGAACGCAGCATTCTGTTGCGCGACTCAAGGGCACGGCCGTAGCGCGTCAGATATTCCAAATATGACTTATCCGATTGGGAAATGACCATATCCATGAAGCGGCGGCGTTCTTCGCCAGCTCCGGTCACGAGTGTGCTGTCTTGCGGAGCTACCACCACCAGTGGGAATCTGCCTATGTGTTCCGACATACGTTGGTACTCTTTGTCGTTGCACTTGAGCGATTTGCGCTTGCCCGGCACTATGCCGCAGCTCACCATGTCGGTGGTGCCGTCTTCGCCGGTGTAGACACCCTTCACAAGCATCGATTGCTCTCCGTGGCGCACGAACGCCGAGTCGGGAAGGGTGCGGAAACCGCGCACGAAGCTCAGAAAATGGATCGCCTCCAGAAGATTGCTTTTGCCCATACCGTTCTTCCCCAACAGACAATTGACCGTGGGGGAGAAGTCTATGGAGACCTCCTCAATGTTTTTGAAGTTCACTATGTCGGCTCTGCGCAAAAGCATATTTTCCTTGTTTTAGATCCTCGCTAAGTGTCAGTCTTTCACCCCATAGGCGAGGTCGCCGGCATCGCCGAGTCCCGGCACTATGTAGCTGTGCGCGTTTATCTCCGGGTCTATGGCTCCCACCCATACCGTGGTCTTTTCAGCCGGGAATTTACTCTTCACATAGTCTATCGACGCTTGCGAGGCGATCACCGACGCTACGTGTATGTGGGCGGGTTCTCCTTTGGAGAGAAGCGCGCGGTAGCCCAATTCCATGGAGGACCCGGTGGCGAGCATCGGATCCGCGATAATCAGCGTTTTCCCTTCAATCGATGGGGAGGCGAGATACTCTATAAGGACATCGAAGGAGTCTCCTTTCTCTTTGTAGCGGCGGTATGCGCTGACGAACGCGTTCTCGCCGTCGTCGAAGTAGCTGAGAAAGCCCTCGTGGAAGGGGAGTCCCGCTCTCAAGATTGTCGCCAACACCGGTGGTTGCGCCGGTTTCTTGCACGGCGCAGTCCCCAACGGGGTGGTGACCGCCTCATCCTTATATTCGAGACGTTTGCTGATTTCATACGCCATAATCTGACCTATTCTGCGCAAATTCTCTCTAAAACGCATAGGATCCTTTTGAATCCTCACATCGCGCAACTCCGCCATATAGCGGCTGACCAGCGATGGTTGATTGTCAAAATTGATTATCTCCATATTTCAGTTTTGCATCCCCAAGGGGGGTATGTCCACTCCTTGGTATGCGCAAAGATAACTATTTTTTCCGATTCAACAAAAACGTTAACATGTCGCTCGTCTCTTTGTCCGATTTGGCTATCTCTTTATTCGCTTTCGGCGAGACGTTTGTCTCTTTCCAATTGATTGCATAGAGCCTCGATTGAGGGGAATTTGCGTTCCTCGCGCATTCGGCGGAGGAAATGAAGGCTCACGTTTTCTCCGTAGAGATCGCCGTTGAACTCCAGCAGGTGCGCCTCCACGGTCATTGTGTCGCCGTCTACGGTGGGGCATGTGCCGATATTCACCATGGCGCGGCGGATATTGCCGTTCTGAAGTTCGGCGTCAGCCACATACACTCCCGGGGCGGGGAGAATTTTAGTGGGTTCCGTGGCGACGAGGTTCACTGTGGGGAATCCTATGGTGCGTCCCAGCATTTTGCCGCGCACCACGGTGCCGCTCCATGCGTAGGGCGCGCACAGCCATTGTGCCGCGGTCGCCATGTACCCCTCGGCGATGATGTTTCTCACCACCGACGACGACACTCCTCCAAGTTCCGGAGAGGCCATCACTTCAATCCCTAATTCCTCGCCGTAGTGCGTGTATAGTGCCATCGCGGCATCCTGCTCCATGTTGTGGGAGTTGCTTCCGAAGCGGTTGTCGTAGCCCACCATAAGCAGGTCGACATTGTATTCTTTTTTGAGCATCGCCATGAAGTCGTGCGCGGAGAGGGCGCGTAGTTCCGTGTCGAAGTGGAGCACCGCCACTTCAGCCCCCATGCTCTTGATTTTTTCTATGCGTTCAGCAATAGTGGTGATAATCTTGGGTGCGCGCTCCGGTGCCACCACCTGAAGCGGATGCAGGTCGAATGTCACCGCCAACGGGCTTAGCCCACGTTGTTCCGCGGCACTTTTCAGGCGTTCAATCACGAGACGGTGTCCTTGGTGTACACCATCGAAATTGCCTACTGCCGCCGCTCGTCGTCGTTGTGTCATAATCTGAATTGGGGTTGTGTCTATTTATATTTTCCCTGTGAGAATATCGTTCACGATGGCTATCATGTCGTAATTTTCAGTGACGTGCACGGCCTTCAATCCGCATTTGCGCGCCGCTTCGCAGTTGGCTTCCGAATCGTCGAGAAACAGCGTCCGTTCCGGTTCCAGCCTGTAGCGCTTGATGAGCGCTGTGAAGATGCCGGGGTCGGGTTTGCAGCATCGCTCGCGGAACGACGCCACCACACCCTCGAAGTAATCGTCGATGGCGAGTCCGTCGGCGCGGAATGCGTTGTCGATCCATGAATCATACATCACGGCGTTGGTGTTGGAAAGCGCGAATGTGCGTTTATATTCCCTTAATTTTTTTATCGCACGCAGACGCTCCACCGGAAGGCTCACCAAAAAGTCGGTGAAGGCACGTTCAATATCCTTGTCGGAGGTGGCGTTAGGGCACAGCGGACGCATATAGTCGAAGAACTCCGCGGCGGTGACCCTGCCGCACTCCAACTCCAAAAACGGACCTGTCTGCACGTACAAATCAAGGTCTTTCTCCACGGCGTCGTAACCCAGTCGTTTGTATGATGCCACACAGCGGTCGCGTTCCAGATTTATAACAACACCTCCGAGGTCGAACACTACGTTGTCGATATTTGTTGACATATTCAATAGTTTAACTTAATAGTTTAACTGCGTAATAAAACAATGCAATAATGGTGCAAAGTTACAACAAGCCTTTTATGTTTACAAAAAAAACTGTAATTTTGCGTGGTTAACCATAAACTGACCATGTTATGGCAAAGATTAAGTCTATAGGTATTTTGACGTCGGGAGGAGACGCTCCCGGCATGAATGCGGCGATACGCGCGGTGACACGCGCTGGTATTTTCGCCGGTTTTAAGGTGTATGGAATTTACCGCGGATACCGCGGTTTAATCACTGATGAGATTCAGGAGTTTTCCACGCAAAACGTATCCAACATCATCCAACGAGGCGGCACTATTCTTAAGACGGCGCGGTGCAAGGAGTTCGCCACTCCCGAGGGCCGTCAGTGCGCCTACGATGTGCTGCGCCGTCACGGCATCGACGCTCTGGTGGTGATCGGCGGCGACGGCTCCCTCACCGGTGCGCGCATCTTCGGCAATGAATATTCCTTCCCTATTGTTGGGCTTCCCGGCACTATCGACAATGACCTCTACGGCACGGACTCAACTATCGGCTACGACACCGCCCTCAACACCATCATGGAGTGTGTGGATAAAATCCGCGACACCGCCAGCAGCCATGAGCGTTTGTTCTTCATTGAGGTGATGGGCCGTGATGCCGGCTTCCTCGCCCTAAACGGCGCTATCGCCGCCGGCGCCGAGGCTGCCATTATCCCCGAAATCGCCACTCAGGATGAGCAATTGGCGCAACTTATCAAAACCGGTTTCCGCAAATCGAAGAACTCCTCCATAGTTCTTGTGGCGGAGAGTCCAAAGACGGGTGGCGCCATGGGTCTAGCGGAGCGTTTGAAACAGGAGTATCCGGAGTATGATGTGAGAGTGACTATCCTCGGACACTTGCAGCGCGGCGGATCGCCTACGGCGTTCGATCGTATACTCGCTTCACGTATGGGCGCCGCCGCTATCGACGCTCTACTCGACGACCAACGCAACGTGATGATCGGCATCAAGAACGATGAAATCGTGTATGTGCCGTTCACTAAGGCTATCAAGAACGACAAGTATGTGGATGAACAATTGATGTCCACCCTGCGTCGTCTTTCGATATAATTTTTATATTCTCCGCCGCACCATAAAGAGCGCGGCGGAGAGTATCTACATTCCTAACCTCTAAATTTTAAGTAAAATGAACAACAAACCAACAGCGAATTCCTATTCCCGCGCCGTGGAAAGAGCACTCCGTGCGGCGCATTGTATTGTGTTGCTCCTCTCTCTGGCGTTAATACTCTTTATCTCCTACGACACGTTCGCACGAATACCTTTCCTTGAGAACCATGTCTATATGACGTTCCAATTTTGGGTGTGCGTGGTCTATCTCCTCGTTTTTGTGGTGGAGTTGGCGTTGCGGCGCGACCGCGGCCGTTATTTCTTTTCGCATTTCCTTTTTCTTTTCCTTGCGGTGCCGTATCTCAACATTATCTCTTATTTTGATATCCAACTGCCGAAGGAGACGCTTTTCTTCATTAGGTTCATCCCATTGGCGCGTGGTGCCTACTCTTTGGCTATAGTGGTCGGGTATCTGTCGTCGAATAAGTCCACAAATTTATTCACCGGCTACGCCTCCATCCTCTTTGCCTTCATTTACTTCGCGTCGCTTACTTTCTATGAGCAGGAACGGCTTATCAACAGCGATGTGCATAGCTATTGGGATGCTCTGTGGTGGGCGTGCATGAATGTGACCACCATAGGATGCTATATCAATCCAATGAGTGTGGCTGGTAAGATTTGCGGAGCCACCCTCGCGGCGTGCGGCATGCTCATGCTCCCTTTGTTTACGGTGTTCGTCTCGGGATATGTCAGAAGAAGCCGCGGCGAAGTCGTCGACTGATTTTTTGGTATTTAAATGGAAATTATTAACTTTGTGGCTTGAATCAACATATAAATATAAGTGGATACTGACCCTTTACCATACCCTTTGGGTACACTACTCAACATTCCGTTACTCCTTAACAACGCTGTGAGCGCCCATGCGCCGGAGCATTGGTTCGGATGGTTTGTAGCTGTGGCGATTGCTATGATTTGCCTGTTGATATCGGCTTTTGTGTCGGGTAGTGAAATTGCTTTTTTCGGCCTCAATCAGTCGGAAATAGAGAATCTCCATGAGGAGGAATCCTCCAACACACGCAAAACATGTGCTTTGCTCGACAATAGCGAACAGCTGTTGGCGACGATACTCATTTCAAATAATCTTGTGAACGTGACGATGGTGATACTTCTCACTTTCGCCATTGGACAGACGGTGACTTTCCATAGTTCCGTTGTGGAGTTTGTGTCGCAGACCGTGGTGCTTACATTCCTCTTGCTCTTGTTCGGAGAGGTGCTGCCAAAGCTCACGGCACGCGGCAGAAAATTGGTGTGGGTGAAACGTGCCACCCCGGGGATATGGGCATGCTATAAGTTTTTCAGCCCCATATCGAGGTGCATGGTGCGCAGCACTTCTATCGTAGGACGTATCGTGACAAAAAAACAGGAGAATATCTCCACCGAAGAGTTGTCGCAGGCCTTGGAGATATCCGACGTGAAGGAGGATAAGGACAAGGAGATGCTTGAGGGTATCTTGACTTTCGGAGAGAAACAGGCTTCGGATATCATGACCCCGCGTGTTGATGTCACTGCCATAGAGTATCATTCTACGTGGAAGGAGGTGATTTCGATAGTACTTGATTCAGGCTATTCGCGCATCCCCGTCTATGATAAGTCGCAGGATTCAATCCGCGGCGTACTTTATAGCAAAGATTTGCTTCCCTACCTTGAACGCGACGGCGGCTCGTTTACATGGCAAACGCTTATCCGTAAAGCATATTTCGTGCCTGAATCGCGTATGTTAGACGACCTTTTGGAGGATTTCCGTAAGCGTAAAATCCATATCGCCATTGTGGTGGATGAGTATGGCTGTACGCAGGGAATGGTTACTCTGGAGGATATTCTTGAGGAGATTGTCGGCGATATAGATGACGAGTACGACACTGAGGATTCGCGGTTGTACAGGGAGATTAAGCCGGGTGTGTATCGTTTTCTCGCTAAGACCCCGCTTGTGGATTTCTTCCGCATCACCGATCTTAACCCTGAGAGTTTCCCGCATGCCGACGATGTGGAGACCCTCGCAGGTTTGATTCTCGCCGTCAAGGGGGATTTCCCTAAGGAGAAAGAGACTATCGAAGCGGCGGGATGCCATTTCACCGTCCTGAAAATGGAAAGACACCGCATACAGTCGCTGATAGTGAAAACGCATGGTTAGCTGATTTGAGTGACCTTTATTCACCTTGTTGAATAGACAATTTGTTGAATAATTTGAGGGGCATAAAATTTGTGGAATATAAAATTAAATATTAACTTTGTAAATGCTAATACCATAGAGGAAAATGAGCAAATATATCAATCCTTTCACCGACACAGCGTTTAAACGCATTTTCGGACAGGAGGAACATAAAAGCATACTCATCGGATTCCTCAACACCCTGCTGGAGGGCGAGGTTAAAATATCCGATGTGACATACCTTGACAAGGAGAATGTCGGGCTGTCGGAGGTTGACCGCACAATCATCTACGACGTTTACTGCACCACCGACTCCGGAGATCACGTGATCGTGGAGATGCAGAACCAGGCGCAGGGCTACTTCAAAGACCGGTCGATATTCTATATGGCGTCGGCGGTGACGCACCAAAGCCGCAAGGGGAGGGAGTGGCGCTACGACATCAAAGCGGTGTACGGAGTGTTTTTCATGAACTTCAAATTCCCCGGGATACGTCCGGGACTGCGCAACGACGTGGTGCTGGCGTACAAAGGGAGCGATGAACAATTTTCCGACAAAATGCGTATGATATACATATGCCTTCCGGAAATGACCAAGAGCGAGCAGGAATGTGAAAACAACTTTGAAAGATGGATATACGTTATGAAGAACCTGGAACAACTACAAAAGATACCCTACAAGCAGATTATCGATGAGATGCTTGCTTTCGAAGATGTGGCGGAATACGGAGCGATGAACGAGGCGGAACGCCGCCGCTACGACCGCGACCTTAAACGCTACCGCGACAACCTTGCGGTGCTGGACTACAGCGTCAACGAGGGCCGTGAGGAGGGTATGCGGCAAGGTATGGCACAAGGTATGGCACAAGGTCGTGAGGAGGGTATGCGGCAAGGTCGTGCGGAAGGTATGGCGCAAGGTCGCGAAGAAGGCATGAAGCAAGGCATGAAGCAAGGCATGGCGCAAGGTCGTGCTGAGGGTCGTGCTGAGGGCGCGCATGATAAGTCTGTGGAGATCGCTAAAAATATGAAACAGATGGGAATGTCTACTGATAAGATAGCGGAGCTTACGGGCTTGGATTTTGAAGTGATAAAAACGCTCTGAGTGGATACGTGCTTTAAGAGAACAGATAGCCGACAAGTGTGTTATGCAAAACAAACAAGCGTGTTATATATAAAAACAAACGAGTTTGTTATATAAAATAAAAAGCTCGTTATATAAATAAAAGAGAGCTTCCCTAAAAAGGATGCTCTCTTTTATGTACAGAAAGTGGGACTCGAACCCACACAGCCGATAAGGGCCAAAAGATTTTAAGTCTTTCGTGTCTACCATTCCACCATTTCTGCATCCGTCGAAAGTGTTGCGAATCAAGTCGTTAGCACCGACACCAACGCTTTGGTGTCGCTTTCGATGTGCAAAGTTAATAATTTTGTCGGAATGCCGCAAATTTTTTTATTCAGATGTCAGTCCGGCGTTGATGCGTCGATGATTTTCAGCGCTATCCCCATCTCCTCGATGCGTTGCGCTATTTTGTCGGGGATATTGGAGTCTGTGATGATTAGATCCACATCGTCCATGTCGGAAATTTTGCTGAACCCTCGGCGCCGGAATTTTGATGAGTCGGCTAGCACTATGGTCTTCTGTGCCGAAGCCATCATCACCTTGTTCAATTCCGCTTCGCGGTAGTCGGTGGTCGTGATGCCGAAATCCAAGTCTATGCCGTCCACGCCCAAATAGAGCTTGCTGCATGAGAAGTCGGCGAGTGGCCGTTCGGCGTACATCCCCACGGTGGAGCGGCTGCTATGCCGTAGTATCCCTCCCAGTTGCATAATGTTTATAGCCTCGTCTTGGCTGAGTATGTCCGACACATTGAGCGACGGAGTCACCACTGTGAGGTGGTTGATGGGGGTGATGCAGCGTGCGAACGCCAGCACCGTGGTCCCGGACGCTATGATGATGGAGTCGTCTTTGGTGATTAGCGACGCCGCATATTGTCCGATTTTGCGCTTTTCCACAGACGCTAATTTTTCCTTTTCATTGATGCTCCTATTGGTGATGTATGGATTGATGAGTTTCGCTTTTCCATGGCTTCTATATAGTTTGTTTGCTTTTTCGAGTTCACCCAAATCTTTTCGAATCGTAACCGTGGACACTTTGAGCAACAGAGCCAAATCTGCCACACTCACTTGCTCTTGCTCCATCAATGCCTCTAAAATTATGCTATGACGTTTTTCTTTTGTCATCTTTTTTGTTTCATTTGTTGTGTGCAAATTTACGAAATAAAAAATAATTGACGAAATATTTGGTTGTTATATTAAAACTCACTAATTTTGCATCGAAACGAAAGTTACCTCTTTCGAATTGACATAAAACGAAATGTTTTTAATTTTGAATTGTTGATTTTGAGGTTTCGTTCGTTAACGTAACTGATACAATAAATATATGTCTACCAACAACGCAAAAGCAAAGCATTATGATGTGATCATAATCGGCGGAGGGGCTACCGGAGCCGGTACCGCCCGCGATTGTGCGCTGCGAGGTTTGAAGGTTCTTATCATCGAACGCTTCGATTTCACTGCCGGGGCAACGGGTAGAAACCATGGATTGCTTCACAGTGGCGCACGATATGCTGTGACCGACCAGGAGTCGGCTAAGGAGTGTATTGAAGAGAATATGATTTTGCGTAGAATCGCACGCCATTGTGTTGAGGAAACAGGTGGTTTGTTTATTACTCTTCCTGACGATGACCTCGCTTACCAGGCGAAGTTTATTGAATCGTGCCGTAATTCGGGGATTGCCGCGGAGGCAATTGATCCGAAAGAGGCTATCCGTATGGAGCCTTCGGTCAACAAGGAGTTGATTGGAGCTGTCACAGTGCCCGATGGCGCTGTGGATCCTTTCCGTCTTACCACCGCGAATATCATCGACGCGCGTATGCATGGCGCCGATGTGATCACTTATCATGAGGTGGTTGGGTTCGTACGCACCGGCAATAGAATCGAAGGTGTGAAGATGCGCGATGTGAAGACCGGCGAAGAGTCGGAGGCTTACGCCGATGTGGTGGTGAACGCCGCCGGCATCTGGGGACATTTGGTGGCGAAGCTTGCCGATGTCAATATTAATATGTTTCCGGCGAAGGGCGCGTTGTTGATTTTCGGCCATCGTGTGAATAATATGGTGATCAACCGCTGCCGCAAACCTGCTAACGCTGATATATTGGTGCCCGGCGACACAATCTGCTTGATTGGCACCACTTCCGACCGTGTTCCGTTTGACCAGATCGACAACATGGAGGTCACGCCTGAAGAGGTGGATATCCTTATCCGCGAGGGTGAGCGTCTTGCTCCGAGCCTCGCATATACCCGTATACTCCGAGCTTACGCCGGAGTGCGTCCGTTGGTGGCTTCCGATGACGATCCGTCGGGACGCTCCATCAGCCGCGGTATCGTATGCCTCGACCATGCGCAGCGTGATGGATTGGAGGGTTTCATCACCATCACCGGCGGTAAACTTATGACATATCGTTTGATGGCGGAATGGGCGACCGATATGGTGTGCAAGAAGCTTAACCGCACCGCCAAGTGTCAAACCTCCGAGTTGCCGCTTCCCGGATCCGAGGTGGAAGCGCAGCCTGAGCAGCGTAAGAAATCCCATATCATAGAACTTAGCACCGAGCAGAAGGCTTCCGAGGGCCGCCACGGCACGCTCAGCCGCCATGTCCCCTCCGGAAACGAGAATGAGGACGCTTTGGTGTGTGAGTGTGAGGAGGTCTCCGTGGGTGAGGTGGAATATGCGGTGAATGAACTTCACGTGCATAATCTGATAAACTTGCGTCGCCGCACCCGCATGGGCATGGGCACCTGCCAAGGTGGTATATGCGCCTGCCGCGCCGCCGGACTTCTCGCCAATGCCAACAAGTGCGCTGAAAACGCTCTTGTGGATTTGAAGTCATTCATCAATGAACGGTGGAAGGGCATGAGTCCCGTCAGCTGGGGTGAATCCTTGGCGGAGATGCAGTTTATGTCGTGGCTTTATGAGGGAGTGTGCGGCGTGGATCACGAAGCAATCGACCCTATACAATAACTATTTAAACGGACAATGATATGAAATATCAGAATATTATAATAGGAGGCGGCCTCAGCGGACTTCTTGCAGGTATCAAATTGCTGAAGGCGGGAAAGACTACGGCGATAGTGTCGTCCGGTCAGAGTGCGTTGCATTTCTCTTCCGGTTCGTTTGAATTGCTCAATAGTGTGGATGGAAAGAGGGTGGAGAATCCTCTCGCGGCGGTGGCATCGTTGCCGTCGGAGCATCCATATTCCAAAATAGAGAATATAAAAGCGTTGGCTGAAGAGGCCGCGGCATTGGTGAAGGAGGCCGGAATCAACATCCATGGTGATTTGGAGAAGCCCCACTACCACCTCACGCCGCTGGGGGAGGTGAAGCAAGCATGGCTCACCATGGATGATTTCATGACATTCCCCACTCCCGACGCCATACCATATAAAAAGGTGGCGATTTTCAACCTTGCCGGATTCTTGGATTTCTATCCTCAGTTCCTGCAGTTGGGTTTGGAAAAACGTGGTGCCGCCACAAAGACTTATACTATATCTAATCCTCTTTTGGAGCGGTTGCGTAAGAGTAGCACCGAGATGCGTGCCACTAATATCGCAAGGGTGATGGACCGCGCTACGTTGGACTCATTTGTGAATGAGATCAACGCCAAAGCCGCCGACGCCGACGTGGTGTTGATGCCTGCGGCGTTCGGTTCGCGCGATAGTGCTGATGTGGAGTTTATCCGCACTAAGGTGATAAAGCCAATATATTTCATTTCCACAGTGCCTATTTCGGTGCCCGGCATGAGAATGCAGCTCCAATTGAAAGAATATTTCACCCGTCTCGGGGGCGTCTATATGCTTGGCGACAGCGTGAACGGGGGCGTGATTAAGGATTCGCGTTTGCAGTATATCACCACTGTGAACCACGAAGACGAACGCTTCTATGCCGACAATTTCATCTTAGCGTCGGGTTCATTCTTCAGCCATGGCTTGGTTTCCACTTTCGATGCCGTGCGCGAGCCGATCTTCGGTCTCGATGTGGTGTGTGGTCTCCCGCGTCCCGAGTGGGCTGACAAAAATATGTATGCCACACAGAAGTTCATGACTTTCGGTGTGGCTACCGACAGACGTTTCAGAGTGATGAAGGATGGCAAGGCTGTCGAAAATCTCTATGCGGCGGGCTCGGTGCTCGGTGGATGCGACCCCATGAAAGAGGGGTGCGGCGCCGGCGTGGCGATGCTTTCCGCATTGAAAGTTTCATCAAATATTAATTCCTGAT
This sequence comes from uncultured Sangeribacter sp., assembly GCA_964418705.1. GTDB lineage: Bacteria > Bacteroidota > Bacteroidia > Bacteroidales > Muribaculaceae > Lepagella. Next base: position 16,862 of record CAYQMV010000007.1, on the reverse strand, counting down.
TTAATCACAGTTGTCAATTATGGGTATTCAACAAGAAAATATAAGTGTCAACAACTTTGAGCAGTGCATTAAGTGTACTGTATGTACCTCATATTGCCCGGTAACGGCGGTCAACCCTGATTATCCGGGTCCGAAGCAGGCGGGTCCTGACGGCGAACGTTATCGCTTGAAACGCCCCTACTTCTATGATGAGGCTTTGAAATATTGCTTGAATTGCAAACGTTGCGAAGTGGCGTGCCCCTCCAATGTGAAAATTGGCGATATAATCCAATCGGCACGTATCAAATACAGCAAGAAATCTCCGTCGTTGCGCGACACTATCCTTGCGAGCACCGATTTCATGGGTGGCATCGCCACTACCATGGCGCCGGTGGTAAATGCCACTTTGGCGCTCTCTCCGGTGAAAGCGGTGATGGACGCTACGATAGGTGTCGGAAAGCATCGCACTTTCCCAAAATATACATCGCAGAAATTCACCACATGGTTTAAGAAGCATGCCCAGGCGCGTCAGTCCGAGTTCAAAAAACAGGTAAGCTATTTCCACGGATGCTACGTCAACTACAACTATCCCCAATTGGGTAAGGATTTTGTGGCGGTGATGAACGCCCTCGGCTATGGCGTGCGGCTCATGGAGAAAGAACGCTGCTGCGGTGTGGCAAAAATCGCCAATAAGCTTATCAAGCAAGCGCGCCGCGACGCTGAAATCAACATCAGCGAGATACGTTCCGCAGTCAAGGAGAACCGCCGTGTGCTCGCCACCAGCTCCACTTGCGCTTTCACCATGCGCGATGAGTATCCCCACTTGCTTAAGGTCGACAACGAAGATGTGCGTAAGGATATACTGCTTGCCACGCGTTTCATCTACCAAGTGCTGGAGGAGGGTAAGTTGAAATTGGTCTTCAAGCCCGATTTCAAACTTAACGTGGCATACCACACCCCTTGCCACATGGAGAAGCTCGGATGGTCGATTTATTCCACAGGCTTACTCGCGATGATTCCGGGAGTGAAACTCACTCTTTTGGATTCACAATGCTGCGGTATCGCCGGAACATACGGATTCAAGAAAGAGAACTACGAGTATTCCCAGGCGATAGGTGAGGGCTTGTTCCGACAGATCAGGGGCAACAACCCCGACGTTGTCGCCACCGACTGCGAAACGTGCAAATGGCAGATAGAAATGTCTACCGGATACACCGTGATGAACCCTATCTCAATACTCGCGCAAGCACTTGACATAGAGAAAACCATGGATGCAAATAAATAGGAGAATAAATAATCATTAGTTTAATCTTTATGAAATTTTTTGAACGGAAGCGAAAAAAATTCCTACCAAAAGATTTGTGGTATTATATTTTTTCTATAATTTTGTAACTCCAAGGTTTGTGTATAGAGATAAATAACAAAAAAGAATACAGTAACAAAATCAATAACAAAAAAATAAAACAGTAAAACAATTCTCGATGCCATGAGTAATTTTTTAGCACCTCCGGCACATAAACCGGAACAAGGAGGAAACGTAGCAAAACGTTACTCCAGTCTACGCCTCCAAGTCTTCTTGGGAGCTTTTGTGGGTTACGCGGCATTCTATATCGTCAGAAAGAACTTCTCTATGGCGATTCCTATGTTGGAACCCTTTGGCTTTAGTAAAGGAGAATTAGGTACAGTGCTCGCCATGAACGCCGTGGCTTACGCATTGTCTAAATTCTTGATGGGCTCGGTTTCCGACCGTAGCGATGCCCGCAAATTCCTACCCTTAGGCTTGATTCTCGCAGCTATCTCCATGATGTTTATGGTGGTGCCTATCGAATACTTGGGCGCTGATCATAAAGGTCTCGCGATAGTGCTTATGGGTGTGTTGAACTTCCTCGTTGGTTGGTTCAACGGAATGGGTTGGCCTCCGTGCGGACGTATCATGACCCACTGGTTCTCCCAAAATGAACGCGGCACTAAGATGTCGATTTGGAACTGTGCCCACAATGTGGGTGGCGCGTTGGTAGGTCCTATGGCTGTCTATGGCGCCACTTGGTTCGGTTCTTGGTTCTACGGAGCCAATGAGAACCTGTATTTCTTGGCAGGCACATTCCTATTCCCCTCCGCAGTGGCAATCTTGATCGCTATCATCGCTTACTGCATGCTCCGCGACACCCCTCAGTCCTGTGGACTTCCTTCGATTGAGAAGTATCGCAACGATTATCCCAAAAACTACAGTGAGAAATCGGAGGAGACTCTATCCACCAAGGATATTTTCTTCAAATACGTGCTCAACAACAAATTCTTGTGGGCGATCGCCATTGCCAACGCATTTGTGTACATGGTTCGCTACGGATGTTTGGACTGGGCCCCCACATTGTTGACCGCCAAGGGCATCAACCTTGAGGAGGCTGGATGGGCTTACTTCGCCTATGAGTTCGCCGCCATCCCCGGCACTTTGATTTGCGGATGGTTGAGCGACAAGGTCTTCCATGGCCGCCGTGCGTTGCCCACCATGTTGTTTATGGCTGTGGTGGCTGTCTTCATCGCGCTCTACTGGGCGTTTATGGACAACTTGACCATTGTAATCATTTCGTTGATCGGTATCGGTTTCTTCATCTACGGTCCTGTGATGTTGATCGGTGTTCAAGCCCTCGACCTCGCACCGAAAAACGCCGCCGGCACCGCCGCCGGACTCACCGGTTTCTTTGGATACTTCTTCGGAACCGCCATCCTTGCTAATACAGTGATAGGCTACGCCGCCGACAACTGGGGATGGGATATCACATTTGTATTGCTTATCGCCGCTTGTATATTGTCAATCGTATTTATGGGCATCACCTATAAAGAGGAGCAATATCTGATAAACAAGAACAAATAAGACATCATAAATTAGCCTAATACTAACTTTCAATAATTTAATATTTATGTTGAAAAATTTGCTTAAACCTACTCTCACAATGGCTGTTGCAGCGATAGCTTTGACATCATGTGAAAATCAGGAATTTACCAATGAAAAAGAAGACGCAAAACGCGTCGATGTGCAAACCATTTCCGCAGAAATGGCAAAAGTGCGCGATTACGTGCCTTTGTATGCGGTGATTGCTCACCGCGGATCCACATTCTGGGCTCCTGAGGAGACAGAATCCGCATGGCGTTGGGCTCGTGAAATGGGCGCCGACTACTTGGAGAGCGATATGCAAGCCACTAAAGATGGTGTCGTTCTCGCTAACCATGATGAGAACTTGAAACGTACCACTAACGTTGAGAACGTCTTCAGTGAGTATGTTCCCGCTTCACGTAAGGACTTCTACCGCAGCTTCAAAAACGCTGACGGCTCACAACACTTCTCAGAGGCTGATATTGAGGCTCAATACAACCGTGACGTGGCTGACTTCCGTCCTTACTACACTATGTCTTACTACTACGAGGAGCTTTGCCAACTCGACGCCGGTTCTTGGTTCAACGAGACAAGCCTTGAGCAAGCACGCCCCGCTTTCGCTTCCAAACATCAATATGTTTCAGCCCTCCAAGACCAAATCGCCTATGCCGAGGGTAAAATGTTGAATCGTGACGCTAACGGCGAACGTATCCTCACCCGCACTATCAAGGCGAAATATAAAGATATGACCCTTGAGGAAATCTATAAAGCCACTAAGACTTGCCAAGCTAAATATATGGATTTCGTAGAGTACAACTGGGCAGGCGCATACGTTGCTGACCCCCAAGATACTGGTAACCGCCCCGGTGTTTACATCGAGTTCAAAGAGTCTTGGTTGAACCCCAGAGACATGGAACAACGTGTTTACGACGTTCTTGCTGAGTGCGGCTGGAACATCATCGAGAAACCTGCCACTGAGACCGCTTTCTACAAAAACGGCAAAGTGAACGTAGGTAACACCAATGGTAAAGTTATCCTCCAAACATTCTCCCTCGACGCTCTTCGTCGCGCTTACGGCGTATTCAACGGTCAAGTGCCTATGTGCTACCTCCTTTGGACAGGTGACAACTACGCTACCGACTTGAACTACGCTACTCCTACCGGTTATGCTGACTTCATCAAGATGGCTCTCGACTACGGCGCACACATCATGGGTCCCTCCATCTCCGGCGCTCCCAACAACTATCCTGAGATGAACTGCCCCTGGCAAGCTTACATCATCCGTCGTTCCGGTATGATCAACCATCCTTACTCTTTCGACTCCTACGCTCAAATGGGTAAATACATGGGTCTTTACAACTACGGAAATGAAACTGAGTTCGATGATCTTCTCCGTATCACCGTTCCCGCTACAAGCTACACTACTTTCAGCGGCACCACTTCACTTCCCGTTTACATGGATGGTTTCTTCACCAACCGCTCTGAGATGTCACTTCGTTATATGATCGAGAATGGTTTCCGTTGCAACAGCAAACTTCCCAACCCGTTCCACGCAGGTCAGACTTACGACAACTCTCAAGCTCCTTCAGTTGTCCCCGACGCTGTTGAAACTCTTGAAAGACTTGGTTACTAATCAAAAAGAAAGTGATATTTTTAACCATTAAAACCAAAAGCAAACAGAATATGAAAAAATATATATTGTTGCCGGTATTGGCTACATGTTTCTTGGCAAGCTCCGCCCAAGATTTTGATACTGATCCGAGCGTCACTATCAACAACGAGAAAGAGAATCTGCGCTTCACTGTAGGTGCACGTATGATGGCTGATGTGGCTTACTACCACACTGACTTCACTCCTATGAAATCAGGCGCTTCGCTCACTGATGCCCGCATCCGCACCTCCATGTCTTTCAAAGATTGGTATTTCTATGCTGACTTCGGCTTCGGCGAGGGTAAATTCTCTCAAAAGAACATCTTCTTGCAGTACAACTGGAAGACCAACGAGAACTTGAACAATCAATCTATCAAAGCCGGTTATTACGTAGATCCCACTTCCATGGCTCGTAATATCTCTCTTGGTAGCTACCACTTCATCTCACGTCCGGGTTCTGTCAACGCTCTCAGCGAAGGTCGTCAACTTGGCGTGACTTACAAATTTGAGAACAAAAATTGGTTCGCCAACCAAGGTGTGTTCTCCGACAACGCTTACAACAACCAAGAAGCCGGTTTCAACGGTGTTTCTGTAAGCGGCCGTTGGTTGTATCGTCCTCTCAACGACGCTGAGGAGACTTTCCACTTCGGTATCAACGCCCGCTTCTCTCACTTGAGCGGTGGCGAGGTTTACAAAAACACTATGAAGAAAACTCTTCACCTCGGTCAATCTTTGGAAACATTCGTTGACGACACTGAAGACTTCATCTCCACTGACCTTGATTGGGCTAACAACGTGGTTAACCTCGGTGCTGAGTTCCACTACAACAACAAAGATTTCTTCGTTCGCGGTGAATATCTTTACAAACACGTGACTAAAAAACGTGACACTTACTCACTCTTCATCGACGCTCAAGACAACATCGATGGTTGGGGTTCTCTTGAGGCTTGGGCTGCTGCCAATCCTATCCGTAGCAACAACTTCCACGGTGCTTACATCGAGGCTGGCTACAAATTCTTCGGCCCCGCTTACAAATACAACAACTCTGAGGCAACTATGGGTGGTCTCGACGGCAAAGCCCTCGAGGTTGTGGCCCGCTTCAACTACACCGGCCTTAACGACATCAACGAGGGTGAATACTACTCCGCAGGTCGTGACCAATACTACCCCAGCGGTTATGTAGAGGACTGGCCTTACGCTTCCAGCAGCGTCGGTGGTGGTAACGTTTACTCCGCTACTGTAGGTCTCAACTACTCTTTCAACAAATACGTGAAAGTGATGGCTGACTACACTTACAGCCGCATCGACCGCGACAAACTCGTGTACGACAAAAACGTTCACGCTGTGCAAGGTCGTGTGATCTTTACTTTCTAATAGAGAATAGAGATATTTCATAATAATCATGAGAGAGGGCTGCCCGAAGCAAACGGGCAGCCTTTTTTGCATATATCCTTCTGCGTGTTTCTTTCTGTATGTTTCTTTTTGTGTGTATCTTTTTGTCTGTACCATCATTTTGTAGTATCTTTGCGCTGCTTATCTTTGTGGCTATGTTATATTGATGGAACAAAGAGACTTAAACGTTATATTGACATTAAAATCTTAAACAGACATGAACCGAAGACTTATTACTAAGCTTTTTCTGACTAAGCTTTTGTTGACACCGTTTTTTCTGACCCTGTTTTTTCTGACAATGGGTCTGCTGACGTGCGGTGCGCAAGAGGTGTGCCATCCCAAATTGGGAACCTCGGTGAGTTCCCCCGACAAGGGCATCACTCTCACCCTCTCCAGCCGACATCAGAATTATAACGCACGTGAGCGCGCCACTCTCGACAAGGACGTGCTGTCGCCCAAATCAGTAAACATACACCCCTCCGGCACCAAACTATATGTGAACTCCTTGGAGGGTATGCGCACTGTCGTCTACGATGCCAAGACGGGGAAGAAACTCAAGGTCATCAACCATTCGTTCGATGGGACGGAAACGAATCTCTGGGCCCCCTGGTCGGGATACTATAAGTTTGAACATTATTCCAAAAACCTCAAACGTTTCGGAGGTAAGCCGGTGGAGTCGGCGTTCAGTCATGGCGGACGCTACCTTTGGATTCCTTATTATCGCCGCTCATTCGATTTAAACGCGCAAGACCCTTCGGCGATAGCGGTGATAGACACGCGCAGCGACAGAATAGTGCGTCTTATGGAGACGGGGATACTTCCGAAGATGGTTGAGGTGTCGCCCGATAATTCTTACGTTGCGGTGGCGCATTGGGGCGACAACACCGTAGGCATAATAGATATTCGCGGCAACGACCCCACTAAGTGGCACCATCGTGCCCCGGCGGTGGTTGATAAACGCCTGTCGTGGAATTTCAGCCTTACGCAATCGGTGAACCGCGACTCCGGCAGCGGCAACGCCCTCCGCGGCACTGTCTTCACTCCCGATGGGAAATATATCCTTGTGGGGTGTATGGGTGGTAATGGCGGCATCGCCGTGATAGAAACCGCCAAGGGACGTTATCTTGGCAAGCTCACCGGAATGATGTCGAATTTGCGACATATCATTATCTCCAAAGGTTATTTGTATTTGAGTATCAATGGCGCCGGATATGTGCAGCGTGTGCCATTATCCGCCATAACCGAAGCCATAGCCAAATTCTCGCCGCAGAAAAAAAGTGTGGCGGTGAGTGGATGGGTCAATTGCAAAACGGGCGCGGGCGCGAGGACTATCAGCGCATCCCCCTCAGGACGTTATATCTACGTGGCGTGCAATGCCGCCAGCTCCCTTGATGTGGTGAACGCGTCGACGATGAAACGTGTGGCGTCGCTCCCCTTGGACTCTTATCCGGTGGGTATGGATGTCTCCGCTGACGGCAGACATATATACGTCACCTGCCAAGGGCGTAAAGGGAAATTCCCCTCCGGAAATTGCGTGGATATCGTGAAAGTAGATATTAGATAGTAGATAATAGATAGTAGAGGGTAGATGATAGATGATAAAAAAAGAGATGGAATACCAAATGGTATTCCATCTCTGAGATTTCATCAAGTTCCTTTTACTGTAATTCTTTGCGATGAGGAGGGTTGTAATTCTTTGTGCGTTATTCCCCATACGTGTCGGAATACACGTCGCGGTTGGTGGTGACACGTAGCCGTAATTCGGCTCCGATCACGCTTCTGGAATTGGAAGAGGTGTTGTTGTACAGCACTGTGGGGTCTGTCTTTGTGCTGTCGGCATACCTATAGACAGACATTGTGCAGTTCTTGCTGATGCTGTAGGTGACGGTGTCGTTGATCGACGGAATCTCGGCTTTCGGTTTCGCCACGATGTCGATGTCGAATTTCTTGCCCGCTTTGGAGGTCGGGACAATCTCGTCATACTGGCTGTCTTGGTTGATAGTCTCGGTGTGCGAAACGCCCTCAACATCTGTGTAAGTCACTTCTACATCATAGTAGTCGTACCATGTTTGCGCCATGCGGATCACGTAGTGCACGCGTGTGTAGGTATTTGCTTCGGCAGTGGGAGTTTCCGGCTCGTCATTGTCTTCGCCACAACTTGTCAGTGGCATCGTCATTATCATACCTAAAATAATGGCAATAGTTCCAATAAGTTTAGTTTTCATGATGTATAAAAAGTGTGATATAATAAACAGTATTTATCTAAAACGCCCAAAGTTACGCTTTATTCATCATCGCCACAACCCCCCCCTATAATTTATATAAATATATACTTTCTGCATATATTTTAACACTACATATTCCGGCACGAAGTAGTATCGTATCACTTTTGGGTAAATAAGTATCGTAGTATTCAACGCTCTATTCCTAAATTTGCCGCATGAATAAATTTGTTTGCCGCACAAAGAAGATTGTAATACTTATAATTTTTTTATACATAGCGTTGAATATGGGTGCTGTGCGCTCACGTGTTGATTTAAGTGGCGAGTGGCACATGAAATATGGCGACATAGAATCGACGGTTACCCTTCCCGGGACCACCGAAACCAACGCCGTGGGACCCCTTGCCGGCAACACCGGCGAAACCACACATCTGTCGCGGTTGCGCCCCATAGAAGGGAGGGTGACATATTCCCGTGTGATTGATATTCCCAAATCGTGGCGTGGAAGGAGCGTCACGCTTTTCCTTGAGCGCACCAAACCTTCACGTGTATTCATCGACGGAGTGCCGGTTGGGGAGTGCCGCAATATCTCCACCCCGCAAAGGTTCGACCTCACGGATCGTGTCACTGTGGGAAAACATACCATTGCGATTGTCGTAGACAACACACGCGAGGCGGTGCCGCATCAGATCGTTGAGAACTCCCACGCCTACACCGACGACACCCAGACGAACTGGAACGGAATAATAGGCTCCCTATATTTGGAGTGTGTGGACGCGCTCCGCATCTCCGACTTGAGAATAGACTCGGATTCAATATATATATCAACCACCGGGAAGGCACGTGTCTCACTCTCCGTGGATGACTGCCGGGTGGCTGATTTAGTTGTTGACGGACACCGCGCCGTACCCTACGACAGCTCCCAAATAGGGAGGTGGAGTGAATTCCATCCCTCAACGCACTGTCTGCGCGCCGAGCTGATGGACGAAGACCTAAAGGGTAAAGGTAAGGTAGGGAAAGATAAGCTGTGTAAAGATATGGTGGAGAAAGTGTTCGGACTGTGCGATTTCAAAGCCGGTGGCACCCATTTCACAGTGAACGGCAACCCCACGTTCCTCCGCGGCAAGCATGACGCATGTGTTTTCCCACTCACCGGACACACGCCCATGGATCTGGAGGGGTGGCGGAGTTATCTCTCTGTTTGTAAAGAGTATGGCATCAACCATGTAAGATTCCATTCATGGTGTCCCCCCGATGCGGCGTTCACCGCCGCCGATGAGTTGGGCGTTTACTTGCAGCCGGAACTCCCTTTTTGGGGCGATTTCAACGCCGATGATGCGGAACTTATGGATTTTCTCCATGGCGAGGGTGAAAATATTATTCGTGAATACGGGCATCATCCCTCCTTTGTGATGATGGCTTTGGGAAATGAACTTTGGGGCAGCGTGGAGATGATGGCGAAGTTCGTTGAGGATTTCCGCGGCATCGACCCCACGATACTCTACACTTTCGGCTCGAATTATTATCTTGGCTACAAAGGGGCTGTGGATGGCATGGACTATTTCACCACGTGCCGCAATGGCGGCGAGGCGTGGGGCGACTACAACACCCATACCCGCGGTTCTTTCTCCTTCGCCGACGCCCTGGACGGCGGCATCATCAACCATTTCCTCCCCAACAGCGTGATGACCCTCGATGAGGGTGTGGAGGGGTGTCCCGTCCCTGTCATAAGCCATGAGACGGGACAGTTCCAGACCTATCCCGATTATGCGGAGATGGAGAAATACAGCGGAGTGCTCGCACCATATAACTTGGGCGTTTTCAAAAAACGCTTGGAGGATGTCGGGATGGGGAATATGGCGGATGCTTTCCATAAGGCTTCCGGTGCGTGGTCGGTGCAATTGTACAAAGCCGATATAGAGCTTGATATGCGCACCCGTAATCTCGCCGGCTATCAACTTCTTGACATTCAGGATTATCCAGGTCAGGGATCCGCGTACGTCGGCATTCTCGACGCGTTTATGGAGAGCAAGAATATCACCACTCCCGCGGAGTGGCGGCAGTGGTGCGCACCGGTGGTGCCGCTGGCGGCGTTGCCCAAATTCTGTTATGCCGACAATGAACGGTTGTCCGGCGATTTGCTTCTATCCAACTATACGGAGAAACGCCTTAACGGAGTGTCTATGACCGCCGATCTCGACGGTATTGTGAAGAGATTCACTATTTGCACCGACACCATCGGTCTCTCCACGGTGGGGAGCCTGGATTTTGACTTGTCGGGGATCGCCGCGCCGCGGAAAATGACGCTTAAAGTGGCGGTGGATTCCACAGAGTATTCCAATTCCTATCCTATATGGGTCTATCCCGCGGAGTGCGTGCCTGACACCGTCGGAGTTTTGGTCGCGAACCGGCTTACGGAGGATGTGGCTAAGCGTTTGGAGGATGGTGCCACTGTGCTTCTCATGCCCGAAGAGGGTGAGTACGCCGCGAATTGCGTGGACGCTCTCTTTATGACCGATTATTGGAACTATAGGATGTTTAAGACTATATGTGAGAATAATGGCAAGCCGGTGTCACCCGGCACCTTAGGTTTGCTCACCGATCCGGAGCATCCTGTGTTCAACGCTTTCCCCACGGATATGCACACCTCGTGGCAGTGGTTTGAGGTGGTGAAAAAGAGCCGCCCCATGATTCTTGACTCTTTCCCCGAGGGCTACACTCCCCTTGTCCGGGTCATCGACAACGTGGAGCGCAACCATAAACTCGGCTTGATGTTTGAACTCGCCGTAGGACGCGGTAAATTGATGGTGGTGATGTCGCCCCTCAACCGGTTGCAACGCATAGAGTCACGCTGGCTCTACCGCAGTGTGTTGGATTATATGCGTTCCCCCGCGTTCCACCCCACCACTGTCGTGACTCTTACGCAGCTTGACGCGTTGCTCAACGCAAAAGCCGCCGACACCGCCATCGACGACTTGCACAACATCTCTTATTAGCTGTCGCGTGGAATTGCCGCGGCGTCGAATGAAAGAGCCGTGCGTACTTGTGAAAGGGCCGTGATGAAAGAGCCGTGGGCGTACTATGCAGTTTTTTGATAATATTATTCTGTGATATTGAATTTTTTATTTACTTTGCAGAATATTACTAATGCCCCACCGCAAGGTGATATGATTAACTACCCTAACTTATAGTGGAAATGAAGAGGCTCTATATAATAATGATGACCATGATTCTCTCGATACCATCGCTCACCGCCCAGACGCAGAAAGCAGTCGACAAGAGTATCGAGGAGGCTAATATTGTGCGTTTGTCCGACCCGAAAGCGTCGGTGCATCCGCTCTATGAGGCTTATCTCAAGGCGAATAGCAAACGCTATGCACCGCAATGCTGCAAATCCTTGACCTATCTCGGATGGGCGTTGTATAATCTTCAATATCCCGATTTAGCGTTGCAGGTCTTTGAATACGCCGGAATGTATTGCGAAGAGGAGGACACTCAGTCGCGCGACCTTATATCGTTGGGTATGGGTGCTTGCTACTCTTCGTTGGAGTCTTATGAGAAGGGTGAGAAACTCCTTTTGGAGAGTCTGCGCCGTAGCCATAGCAACGGCAACAAGAGGGAGACTATGATGATATATACATACCTTGGCGACCTTTATTCAGGTTGTGCCAACGATGTGAAGTCAAGGCGGGCGTTCAAAAACAGCGTCCGTCTCGCCGAGGAGTTGAAAGACACCATCTTCGAGAGCGCCCTTATATGCAATCTTGGTGCGTTTGAGTCCGACAAGAATGCGGCGGAGGCTCTGTATTTCAAGTCGATAGAACTCTGCCAGCGTGTGGATAATAAGTCCACCGAATGTTATGCGTATTGCAACTTGGCGGAGACATATTTCAACCACGGGGATTACGACAAAGCCCTCCATGCCCTCGACATGGCTAACCGTCTGCTGGCGTTTATCCCCTCCACCGACAAGATAGTCTATTATTTGCATGATATATATGGCAAAATATATGCGGCGCAGAAGGATTATTCCGCCGCCTACAACCATCTGACCATCGCCAACACGCAGCGGCAGTCGGACTATACTCAACTGTCGCATGAGAGGGAGCAGTACACTCTCATTATCAAGGATGTGGTGAAGCAGTGCGAGATATACAATCTCTCCACCCGGGAGATGAGATATAAGAACACCTATTGGCTGCTGATAGCCATAATAGCGCTGTCGCTTTCGTGCGCCGCAGTCTATATCTATTTCTTGAGAAAGACGCGGAAACAGGCATTGCACCTCTCGCAGCAGGCGATGCACCTCTCCGAGCAATCGGGACATATACGTCTGCTCAAAGCCGCGAAAGAGGCGCAGGAGGTGGAGCTGAATGTGAACCATCGGGTGATGAACTATCTTTATGGTTACTACAGCTCGCGCAATATCCTTCTGGAGAAAATCTCGCAGATGATCAAGGATGCCTACAAGATGCCGTCGGCGCAGCTGAATCCGCACCTTAGAAATATCAATAACCTCATAGTGCAGAGCTACAGCAAGGAGAAGGAGAATGAGCTGTTCGCCGACTTGTCGAAAGAGTATAAGGAGTTCACCGACAGATTGCTTGAGAGATTCCCCAATCTTTCAAAAACGGATGTCCAACTTTCGATATACTATCGTATGGGATTATCCACCCGCGACATAGCGCGTCTGCAGGGCAAGCAGCCGCAGACGGTGACTATGGCGCGTTACCGCCTTCGCAAAGAGATTGATTTGCCTGAGGATCAAGACTTAACAATCTTTTTCAACTCAATATAACGCAGCGGTCGGATGTAAACCATTTATTATCTATAAGCGGTTTATTAATAGTGGTTTAGCTTTTTTAATGTAAAGCATTTTTATGCTTAAAACATTGATTGGTAAACCATATTTAATGCGAAAAAAATTGTTGAAGGTATTGATTCACAATAAATTTGCGACAAAATTATTTCTAAAAATTCAAGCACATGAAAAAGTCTTTACTTTTCCTCATAGCTGGCACTGCCATGCTAATGAGTTCCGGCACATCAATGTATGGCGCGAAGAGTGGAGATGCATCTGCAGGACCGGACCTTAAGAAAGTGGAAACTAAAAAGGCCATGGAAAAGTGGAACACTCTCCATTGTATGAAATCTAAGGCTCAAGGCGGAAATCTTTCCGCGTCTTCGATGTTCGCATCGAAGAGCATTGCCAATCCATTATTGCGCGGTGTTGAGGCTCAGCAAGCAAGAAGCTTCAAAGCCGCTGTGCTCTATTCCGATTTGTGGGACGAGGATTATCCGCAGTATGGAGTCTACGGATTCACCGCCGCGGATCCGGTGAGCTTCTCACGCTACTATGTGAAAACCGACGCGCCTCAGAATGGCGGCGCTTTCTTCGCCAATGGAAGATATTACTTCACAAGCTACGAGACAGATGAATGGGGTTCTGAATCCTATTTCACCACCTACGTTGTGGACACCAACACATGGAAACTCGTCACATCCTACGACCAAACAGAATACCACATGGCGACATGTCTGTCGTTCGACCCCATCTCCGGATATGCCTACGGATGCTTCTACGGCGGTGAGGATATCTATATGTGGGGATATATGGACCCCAACAATGAGTGTGGGGTGACTCAGCTCGCCCTTTTGGAGGGTGAACTCGTGGCTGTGGCTGTCAACACCATCGGTGAGGCTTACGGTATCACTAACTCCGGCTATCTTGTGAAGATAGATAAGGAGAGCGGAGAACTCACCGCTATCGGTGCCACCGGCATCACCCCCGCTTATATGCAGACCGCGGTGTTTGATGAGACCAACACCCTCTATTGGGCTGTGGGATTCACAGACGGTTCCACAGGCCTCTTCACCGTCGACACCACCAACGGCCATGTCGCCCGCGTGGTGGCTTTCGAGAGCCAGGAGGAGATCGTGGCGTTGGATCCCGAACCCCTTCCCGAGGCTGACGGAGTGCCGGCACAAGTGAAAAACCTCACTCTTAACTTCCCCGACGGGGTCCTCTCCGGCACCGTGACATTCGATGTGCCTACAGTGGATAACAAAGGTGAAGCCCTCACCGGCGTTGTCACTTACATCATCAGCGTCGACGGCGTGGACAAATATCACGGCACAGCCACTGTCGGCGGCACCGAAAGCGTCGATGTGACTGTGGAGAGTGTCGGCAACCACAACATAGGCGTGCGCTTGTGCAACACCGTGGGTGAGTGCCGCGCGCTCTATGAGGTCAAATGGATAGGTGTGGGCCGCCCGTTGGCAGTCACCGACCTCACCATGACCAAAACCGCCGATATGCAAGCCACTATCACGTGGACAGCCCCCACAGAGAGCGAAAACGGCAACTACTTCGACGCCGCGCGCTTGAGCTACACCATCACGCGCCTCCCCGAGAATGTCGTTGTGGCTAAAGGAATCAAAGCAACTCAATATATAGATGATATGTCGTTCGACGGTCAGGCGTATATCTCTTATAAGGTGACCGTATATGCCGATGACGTGGCTGGAAAACCCACCACCTCCAATGGCGCGGTGTTCGGCTCCGCGTTCGTACCCCCAGTGACCTTTGATCTTGACAGCGAGGCTAACTTCAACCTCTTTACTATCATTGACACTAACGAGACTCCTTCGTCGGATTCCGGACGTTGGCAATACAGCCCCAGCGGGGGTTGCGCCGGCTACAACACCGGCACCGTGGATGGTGACGATTGGTTCATCACTCCCGACATCTCCCTTGAGGCCGGTCGCCAATATCTCTTCTCCTACGATGTGTTGTGCTACTCCGACTATTGGCCCGACAAGTATGCCGTTTACATGGGTCAGGGCAACACCATCGAGGCTATGACCACGGAGCTTGTGCCTCCCACAACTATCTATTGGGATGAGTATCGCCGTCCGGTGATTAAGGTGAGTGTGGAGACCTCCGGTGTCTATAATTTCGGATTCCATGCCCTTTCCGAGGCTGGTGGCGCGTTCTTCTTGATCGACAATATCAGCGTGAGTCCAAGCTTTAGCCTTAGCGCTCCCGCCGCCGCCACCGATGTCAAGGTGGTAGCCGGAGAAAACGGCGCTTTCAACGCCACCGTCACGTTCACCGCTCCGACTCTCACAGTGGAGGGTAAGGAACTCGCTTCCATCTCTGAAATTAAAGTGCTCCGCGATGATAACGTGGTGGCTACTCTCAACGAGGTGGCTCCCGGCAAAGAATACTCCGTGAAAGAGAACGATATGGATTCCGGCATGGCGCAATACTCCATCGTCGCTGTCAACGCTTCCGGTGAGGGTGAGCCTGCCACCGGTGAGGCGTGGGTAGGTATCGACACCCCTGTTGAGCCGACCGTTTCCGCCGATATCGTGGATGGACATCCCCACATCACTTGGACCGCGCCGGAGGGCAGAGGTGCCAATGGCGGATATGTCGACACCGCAGCTCTGAAATATATAGTTTACCGCCCGACAGATGATAAGATTCTCGCTTACGACACCGAAAGCTTCGAATACACCGACACTGACGTGACTGTGCCCGAGACAGGCGAGCAATCGGTCTTCCAATACGGCGTGTACGCCCACTCAGCTGCCGGCATCGGCAATCCCGGTTCCGCATTCGTGGTGGGTGGCGACAAATATGCGTTGCCTTTCCATGAATCTTTCCCCTCCGGAACCACCGATAACCTTTGGGTGATAAGCTCCTCGTATGGCGACAGCTGGATTATCGATGACGCATGGAACGGCTCTCCGCAGGATGGTGACAACGGCGAGTTGATGCTCGTGCCCTACACCCCCGGCAGTGAATCCACCATCTTCTCCGGTAAGATAGACATGACCGCGGCGCATAATCCCGTGCTGACATTCTATGTCTACCCCATGGCGTACGATGACAACGGCTTCGCCGAGACATCCCCCGAGGATGACCGCGTGGATGTTGAGGTGGCTGGTCCTGACTTCAAATTCAATGTGGTGAAGAGCTTCCGCACTATGGATCTCGAAGCCGGCAAATATAATCTCATTGAGATTCCATTGGATGAGTTCGTAGGCAAGGACTTCATTCAGATAGGCTTCTTCGCCCACAACGGTGGCGCGCGCTCCCCGTTGATGCTCGACAATATCTCCGTTGTCAATGGCTTCGACAACAACCTTTCGTTGAAATCCTTTGAACTCCCCGCATCCGCCGATGTATTCTCCACTGTCACCTCACAGGTTACAGTCTACAACGATGGCAAGAACACCGCGGAGAGCTATGCCGTCAGCCTTTACAGAGGTGACGAGTTGCTCGGCACCGTTCAATGCGACGAACCTCTCGCACGCTACGAGTCAAAGACCGTTTCGTTTGATGTGACCGTGACTGCCGAATGGCGCAATGAGGAGACTTTGACCGCGAATGTGGTTTCCCAAAACGACGAGAACGAGGCTGACAACAGCATGGATAAGGTGATTGCGGTGATTCGTCCGAATATGCCGTTGGCCACTGATTTGGCGGCTGTCACTGATGATAACGACAATTTCACATTCACATGGACCGCTCCCGATTTGGAGGAGAACCCCAACGTGGTGGAGAGCTTCGAAGGCTACGACCACGGCGCATATAAGAACGTAGGCGACTGGACCATGATTGACGCTGACGAGGTGATGGGCTTCGACGACTTCAAGGTTGGCGATGATTACATCGACATACCCCACGCGTTCAGCCAGACGGCGTTTATGGTGATCAATCCCGCCAAGTGCGGAAT
>CAYQMV010000006.1:0-48481 GCA_964418705.1 uncultured Sangeribacter sp. | reverse complement strand
TAAAAAGAAAGGACTCACACGGAAATCCGCATGAGCCCTTTGCGATGTACTATAATTTGGTCTATGAATTATCAATAGCTGAAATGCCAAAGGGGGAAGATTAATTTTCGATGATGCGCTTAGCACCTACGTATCTACCCACATAATAGCCCTCGAAGTCGCTGATTCTGACACCTTTAACACTGGCATGAATGAACTTGAAGTGACCATTATCCTCAACGCTCCAAACTATTCCTACATGACCTACTTTACCACCGCTGCTACGGGAGGTGAAGAAGACCAAATCACCCTTGCGGAGATCTTTTCTATCCACAGGTTTGCCCTGAGTGTATTGGTCGCGCGAAGAGGGAGCTATGGAGTATCCGAATTGGCGATATATGTAGCTTGTATAGCCGGAGCAGTCGAATGCCGTAGGACCTTTGGCGCCTAATATATAGGGTCTGCCGATATATCTTTTAGCCTCGGAGAGCATATCATCAATAAGACGGGAGGATTCGGGAGTTAAGTTTGTGGCAATTTCACGTTGTTCGATTTCGCTTCTAAGGACATCATTCAAAGCCGTTTTGTCAAGTCTGTTTTGGTTGGCGAGTTGCTCTTGATGCGCTCTCTCGTGTCGGGACTGCGCTTTGGTTGTTTTTGCGTAAGCGCCAACGGCTAACGCGGCAATGAAGAATGTTGTTATAATTGTTTTTATCTGTATTTTCATTTTCAATTTGTTTTTGAATTGTGTTATACATTCGAATCAGATATCCTAAATGATGATCGGCTCGAAAAATTAACAATGCAAAGTTAATAAACTTCTCCTTTAACCACAAACAATTATCAATTCATTTTCAGATATTTAACGCTATTTTAGTTTTCGCACACTTTAAGTGGGGGTGTGCAGTTTTCTATTTTTTCCCCCACCGCTCGGTGTAAAATCATATTTTTTTGTAACTTTGCCAAAACAAAACAATTAACTAATTTAACATAATCTCTAATGAAAAAACTTGCTTTAGGAGCCGCCGCCATTGTCATGATAACAGGTATGGCGTCGGCAAAAGAGAGAACGACCCACAACCCCTCGGTCACCAACACCGAGACAATCCTCCACGCATGGAACTGGAACTTCGAGACATTGGCTAAAAACATGAAGCGCGTGGCAGACTCAGGCTACACTATGGTGCAAACAGTACCGGTGCAGCGCTGCTACAATCCCGAAGGAGGGTCCAAGCTCATCTTCGACGATAACGTCACAGAGGGGAATTGGTATTACTACTACCAACCCACCGATTGGAAAATAGGCAACCAAATCGTGGGCACAAAAGAGCAGATGCAGGTAATGCTCGACTCCGCCGCGAAATACAACGTAAGAGTGATTGTGGACGTGCTTCCCAACCACACAGCCGTGGATATCGACGCCGTTTCCGAGGATTTCTACAAGGCTGTGGGTGGACGTGAGAAAATGTTCCATTCCCAAGGACTTACCACAGTGCAAGACTACAACAACCGCGAGCAATGCACACTGTGGGCATCCGGAGCCCTACCCGATGTGAACACGGAGAATCCCGATTTCCAAAAATATTATATGCAATACGTCAACGAACTCATCCGAATGGGTGTGAGGGGTTTCAGATACGACACAGCGAAACATATAGGCATCCATTCCGATCCCGTAGACAAGGAGTCAGGGGTCAAAGAGAATGACTTCTGGGATGTCGCCACCGGAAGGAAATCGGTGAAAGGGGTCAAATTGGCAATCCCCTACGACAGTCTGTTTGTCTACGGAGAGGTACTCCAAGATAAGAACGTGCCGGAAGCGGGATACTCCGACTACTTCGGAATGACAGCGTCGGGCTACGGCTACCTACTCCGCGAAATGCTTGAAAAGGGAAGCGCCAAAGGGCTTAATATTTCAGATTACGGACATCCCGTGGCACCGGAGTATCTCACCACATGGGTGGAGAGCCACGACACCTATGCCAACGCCCACGAAAGTGCCCATCTCACCGACAACCAAATACGCGAGGGTTGGGTGTTTCTGACAGCCCGACAGAACGGCGTACCCCTCTTCTTCAACCGTCCGGCGGGACGCAGCTCATCAAACTATTGGGGCAACAACAAACTCGGAGAGGCAGGAAACGATGAATATTTCCATCCCGAGGTTGTGGCAGTCAATAAATTCAGAAAAGCCATGGCTGGAGAGAAAGAGGATATTCAAGTATCCGACTCCGGAGCGGTGGTATTGGTGAACCGCGGCAAGAAAGGCGCGGCACTGGTGAACGTAAGCAACCAGGCAAGTTTTATAGACCTCGCCACAGCGTTACCCAACGGCACATACAAAGACCAAGTCTACGGCAAAGAATTTAAAGTGGAGAAAGGAAGAATCAAAGGCGTGCTCGCACCGCTAAGATCCTACATTCTTCTGAAGAAATAACAGCATCTCCATCATAATAAAAACGACACGATAATAACATCATAAAAATGGTTCCCAAGGATAATCCCCGGGAACCATTTTTTTGAATTTATTGCGAAAGATCGGATTCTAAATCACTTCCTACCGAAAGCGGGGTCAATCTTCACATTCAGGCAAGCGATGAATGTGGCTAAGCTACAAACGAGCACCACACAAAAGAAATTGAAATACCCCGGAGCGGCAAGACAATTGACAAGAGAGAGGTCGCTGAGAGCGTCATAAATCCATCCGGCAGCCATTCCCGGCAACATCATACCGAGAGCCATGAAAGCGGTGCAGAAAGCATAGTGCGCGGTCTTCCACTCCCCCTCCGCGAAGTATATCAGATAAAGCATGAAAGCGGTGAAGCCGAAACCATAGCCGAACTGCTCCACAAAGATAGCGACATTAATCACCGTCAGTCCCGCGAAATCCGTTTCGGGCTGCATCAGAGCGAGGATAGCATACAAAGCGCATGGGAGAGTCAAGCTCAACGCCATGGGCCACAACCATCTCTTCAGTCCACCCTTTGAAATAGCCACGCCTCCAAGTATTCCACCCACGAGGAGAGCCACAACGCCTGAAATGCCATTGGCGACACCCACTTCCGAAGCTGTCAAACCCAATCCGCCCATTTCACGTGAATCCAATAAAAAGGGGCCTATAAGCTTAATGCACAACGCCTCGGGCAACCGATACAACAACATAAACACCAACGCCGAGATTATCCGGGGCTTGCGGAAGAACGTAACAATGGTGGAGGAGAAATTCTCCAGCACATCCTTGAACGAGGATTCTCCCCGCGGCACATCGTTGGCAGGCTTCGGCATCATGAAAAAGTTGTAGAGCGCAAGAACTAAGAAGAAGAGTGCCAAAATGGCGAATATCCAAATCCAGGAAGAGAGGATCTGTCCGCGCATCGGCACACCGCCCTCCGCAAGATCAGCCTCCTGAATTTTTCCAGCCACCCACACCAAGCCACCGCTCGCCAGCAGAGAACCGACACGATAGAAAGTGCTCCGCACCCCCACAAAAGCCGCCTGTTCATGAGACGATAGCTGCAACATATAGTAGCCGTCGGCGGCAATATCATGGGTGGAGGAGAAGAACGCTATCAGCCAAAAGAGGGAGAGCGTGGAGACGAAAAAGAGGGATGTGGGCAGGGTGAACGCTACCAATGCAAACGCCACACCTATCAGAAATTGCATCGAAAGCACCCAATCGCGCTTGGTTCTGAAAATATCCACGAAAGGACTCCACAAGGGCTTTATCACCCATGGGAGGTATAGCCATCCAGTATAAAAAGCCATCTCCGTCTTCCCAATGCCCAATTGAGTGTAGAGATAGACGGTAAGAGTGTTCACCGCCACGTACGGAAGTGCCTCGGCGATATAAAGCAACGGAAGCCAACTCCATGTCCGCATGAGTCTATTTTTTTCAATTTCTACAGACATGTCTCCTCAAATATTTTTTTAAGAATTTCACCATCCACTCTCTCATAATCCGACAATCTGACCGTCACGACCCTACCAGCCACATCAAGAGCGCCGGGACTAATCATAATCCTTGATTCATCATCGGCGAAATAGCATGCCGGGCGGTGTTTCGCACGTGTTATGAAAAGGACAACAAACTTACCATCCCTGTTCCATAAAAAGATATTCACCAGAGGTGACGCGGCGAACTCCGCCGCACGCATGTCGGAAAGGAATAGATCAACCACCCTCTCCGCGGCTCCGTAGAAAAGATGAAATTCGGCTGGGTATTTCACATCAAGAGATTTGGAGCAAATAAGTTCGTTCTCCCTCAACTCCATGGCGTTGATAATATTCACGAGAGTGAGTTCGGATTGCTTCACCCCTTGGAAATGGAGATGGTCGGGAGCCGAGGCGCCGGCGTTCATACCATTGTAAAAGAGGAGCAACGACGGGAAGAGTTCCGCGGCGCGAAGCATAGAAGCCCATGGAGCGGAGTCCTGCGGACAATGCTCACGGCTGACAATAGTGAAATGCGGAGAGCATATAGGATAGGGATTCACGAGGAACTCGAAATCCGGATCATCAAAGCCGGGATAAGCCATCTGCTCCGCCGGACGATTGTCCGCACAGAGGAAACATTCACGCCTCCGCACCGCATCCGGGGAAACATTGGCGGCAGTGCTTTTAATCCTTGAAGGATTGAGCATCACATCTATCATGGCACCATCCACCTCCACCCTCTTAATCATCGACGACTGAAGATTATTATAATTGGAAGCCGCCAACTGCCACGTGTGCAGCTGGCGGATAAAAAATTCTCCTAAGTTTTCTTTAGAGTTCATATCTTCTAAAATGGCAAATCATTTCTGTTGTAGTCCATTCGTGCGAGAATCTCCCCAGAACGGAGAAAATCCTTATAGAAATTATGTTCATTGACCTTTTCAATCGACAAGTCAGCGTCGGAGTTCCCCTCCCATCTACGACAAAAATAGATGGGGTCGTAGATGCGTCCAATCAAATAATCGCGGGATATGCGGAGCATCATGGCGTAATCCTCACCATAGCTGACATTGGGGAACAGGAGCTTACGCGCTATGGGAGTATAGAAAGCGCGCGGCGCGCCGAAGCCGTTAATTCTCAAAGCATTGTCGGCACCATACTCATCAGTCCACTCATCATGGGAAATCACACCCGGGGGTATGACAGATAGATTAAAATCCGTCATGGTGTAGGAACCCACCACCGCGGCGCAATGGACGGACTGGAACTTATTCCACACAATGGTGAGAGTGCTGTCGGAACTATACATATCGTCGGAATCCAACTGCACGGCGAACTTTCCACATCTCTCATCCAACAGGGCCTTATTCCAACATCCGCCGATGCCGAGATGTTCATCAGCACCGACATGAATCACAATCAAGCGTGGGTCGGATTCCATCGCCAACGCCTCCGCGGTGCCGTCGGTACTGCCGTTGTCCACCACAATGACATTGAAAGGGAAAGGAAATTTCTGCGACAACGCCGACTTAACAGCATCCATAATCGTGGAACGGCGGTTGCGCACGGGAATAATCACACTCGCCTCCACATCGAAATTCTCCACATCGAAATCAAGGCGTATCTTTTTCCGCGGAGACAAAGCATCAATGCGCATGAGGTGTTTCACAAAGATACTCTCCATCGCCTCCTGATAACTCCTGCACCGTGGATTCACATAATCATGTTGCTTCTCGCCGGAACGACGGAAGTCGTTGCGCGGCATAGTATAGAGAATCTCGGGAATCATCCCGATCATTCTGCTGACACCCAAACGTAGGCGCAAATCATACCATCCACCATCGGGCATATCGTCGGCATCGGGCATTGATGACGTGGCATCCAACGTGTCAGCCACATTCAGCAGCACCACCCCACCGAAATCAAAATCATCGCGAAGACTCCCCGGCTGATATTCCAAGGTGGGGATCTCGGTGTAAGAGCCATCCTCCTCCTTCAGCCTATAGCCGCTGAAAACCATGGCGGCATCCAAGTCCTGCGCCGACTGCATCATCCTGGATTCACAATTGGCATCCAAAACGACATCCCTGTCGGTGATTTTCACGAGAATATATTCCACCAAGCCCGCTTTGAAGATATCTTCGCGCAACTCGGCTATATTATTAAATTTAATCATAACAATCCGTATCGGGTTAATTCTTCTAACATCAACGCTGATTCAACAAGGATATTATCTCCTGCATCAACGCATCCTTCTGTTGCTGACCTCTAATTGTCTCAAACGGGATACTCATTACCACCACGGCGCCCTTCTTAATTTTGGAATAGCGCGCCACCGCTTCATTGTTGTCGGAGAGGGTCAGCAACGGAGTGCTGCCCACAGATTCCGACGACTGAAGTATGTCGGGATTTTCCACGATATAAATATCCTCGCAAAGAGTATTGTTGTAGGTGTAATTTCTCTGTCCAAGCCCCATTTTCACGGCATCGGCGGTAGGCTCCGCCCTCGGGGTTGAGGGGCGTGAGGATGCTCTGTAAGGCACCGTGCCAAGCACTTGTTCGATAAAACGGGGGGAATCGGAATATGCGTCCGAAGCCACATACTGACCGCTGACATACATCTTGCCACCCTTTTCAACGTACTCCTCAATGCTGTTTTGCACATTCTCGGAGAATGAGCGATACATCACCCCGCTCTTACCATTGCCGATGGTGGTGGCTTTCTGTTTACCCAAAATGTAATCTACAAAAGGATAATCCAACAATCTCACATCACCCGACTCCACAGCGGCGGCACTCGAAGAGACAAATCCGAATCCGGCGTTGGCGATCGAACGACCATGGTTCTCCACAAAGTCGTAAGTGTTGCCGGCAATCGGTTTGCCGATATAGTTAGTGCCGCTGGCACCGAAACTATCACCCGAAGAGCGTGAGAAATTTTGTTGGTAACCACTGAAGGAGATATCCTTGATATAAGGGACACCGAAATCATTCTCGGAATCGAATCCGGCACGTCCGGACTCAGAGAAATGAGCCGGGCCGGAGACACGCGTAAAGCCATTAACAATCAAGAGCATCGGGGATCCGTCGGGGCTGTTTCTCAAAGCGAGCACCTCGCTGTCGAAGCTGACACCGCCATCGTTGCTCGCCACGATTTTAAAGCTATGAATCAGATTATCCTTGATTTTCACAGAAAAATTCGTGGAGGAGGTCTCCCCTATTTTATGGAAACCGAGAGTTCCCTGCGTGCGTTCCAAGATAATATACTTATTAGGCATCGCCGTAGACTCCAACGGGTCGGGAGTCGGTTGCCACGAGAGTTTATATTCACCCTTAGCCCTCTCTTTCACAATAGAGAAGCATTTCACCGGCAATGGCTGAATCACCAATTCTCTGTTTTTTCTCTCGGATAGGAAACGCGCCATACCCTTGTAGATGGCACGGCCCACCAAGAATTTGAAATTGGGGTCGAGACCATACATCATGTCGGCATAGTTTTGGTGCGACATCAATTCAATAAGAGTGGTAGGTACCTCAGCCACACGCGACTCCAAATAAGATTTATCCCACATCGAGCGGCGCGTCCAGCGCGGCTCATAGGTGTTTCTAATGTCGGCGGTGATTTGGCGCATCACCAAATCGGTGAACATACGGGAGTTGATACGCGGAGTGCCATCCTTGTAGGAGGCTCCGTCGTTGGAGTAATAGATGCCCAATGTCCCCACAAAACTATCATCACTGCGTTTTCCGGCATCGGAGTGCAAAGCGAGACTAAGATCGATAGGGATGTTCAAGCCATCTTTGTCGGGGAGCACACGGCTACCTCCGGCGAGATAATTCACCCAATGTCCGCGACATGTGAAATCATCCTTATAATCATCACTACCATGGTAGGGAGAATATACAGACTCGGGGAATCCCGCCCAATGCAACCAATAGCGGGCACCCTCAAGGAAGCGGGGCATTCCGGAAGTTTTAAACGAAGGGGCTTTACCCGTTTTCTTAACCTCCGCCGTAGCCGCCACGGGAGTCTCCTCATCAGTGGCTTCACCCGCGGTGTCGTCGTTCACATCATCCTCATCGTCTTCATCATCCTCATCCTCATCCTCATCCTCCACCGATTGCTCATCGAAGTTATCGGGGGTGGAAGGATCATAATATATGTCGGAACGGCGTGAAGAGCGCGATATATTACCCATACCGCCTCCGATTTTTATAGCATCGGCGGTCACTACATAATCACCCGCATTATCAGAGACATTGGTCAAAGTCACCACCGCCTCATTATCCGAATATCCTGCTTTAAAGGGGAAAGTGCCGAGGTAAATCCACGTGCCACCACCCATTGTCTGGTTGACAATGAACTCCTTGGAGCCGCCGGAATAATTCACAGTATAATGTGCGTCGGTGGTGGAGTTATCCACGGTCTTATAGCTTACGTAGACGGCATAAAAGCCCTCCTTGGGTATGTCGGCATACCATGCCGCTATTGAGGGATTACCCTTACCCTTCTTTATTGTCGCAGCCTGGCGGTACGTACCGTTTTCAAACGGATTCTCGGTGTCGCGGAAATCTTTCAAATCATAGATAAATCCCTCCTCTTCACCATTGGACCACGCCTTGCTTCCGGTCTTCTCTTTATAGTAGGGTTGGGAGTATAGCTCACCCCCCTCGTTCGTATCGTTGTCGACGATCACCTCCTCTCTGTTGATGTCGCGTTCACGCGGAAGCATGACGTTAGCTCCGGCGTTCTCCAACATAGGCACGACATAAGGGAGGATGTAGCTCATAGTGTAAATATCTTCAAGGGTCTCGAACAACACGGGACGTTGCCACATCCAAGCGTTGGATCCGGGACGATAGTATCTGCCGTGACTATGCCACAATGCGATATTGTCGTTGTTCATGCCCTTTGAGTAGGAACTCCATAATTCCACCGGCTTCACAAAGACAGGATTGGATCTATATCTCTCCGGGAGTTTATCGATTTTATTTATGTAGTACGACAAAGCATGTCTGCCCACATTGAGGGCGATGCCGTAATTCTGTATTGAATCGGGCAGCGACTGCCTCACCACATTCTTCAAATCACCTATATACTCACTCGTGATAGGGAGGTATGTGAAATTTTCATTAAGGCTCACTTTGGTGGTTCTCCCCTTGTCGTCGGGCTTCACAGAATTGACGCGCAGACCGCCGGGGTTATGGTTCGAGGGCACCCAATCCAACACCGCTTTGTTAACGAGGAGGGTCAATGAGTCGTTGGAGGGAGTCTCAGCCACCGGGGCTGTATATGAATATGATGTCTTTTTTTTAGAGGATTTGGTAGTCTTAGATTTGGACTTTGATTTAGAATTCGATTTATTCTTGCTATTTCTTTTCTTTTTTGATCCTTTCTTGGAAACGGACTGAGTGGTGGCATGTTTACGTGATGACCTTTTAGCGTATATGTCATTCGTTGTCACACAGCAACATATCAGTAGTAGAGAGAATACAATAGAAAAGTATTTTTTTAATTTCATTTCTTCAGTTTCGTTTTTATGAGCGTTGTCTAATCAAAATTCATACAAAGTTATAGAATTTCGTTCAGCTACTAAAGTTAAAAGTTACTAAGCAAGAAAAGAGCAACAGAACACAAAAGTAAGGCTCCGCCTCATACAACATGGGCGGAGCCTTATAGGTCAAAATATGGTTGAACGGTTGAATGACCATATACGTCAACGGAGTAATCGGAGTGTAAGCTTTTCATCGCCATCATTGTAGTCGGCGATAATCTCACCACCCGTGGTGCCATCCGCATTGCATTGCAAAAGAATCTCAGCCAACTCGTCCTCCAGGAATTTCTGAATGGCACGCTTCAACGGACGCGCCCCATACTGAACGTCATATCCTTTCTCGGCAATGAAATTTTTTGCCTTATCGGTGGTTGTGAGTTTGTATCCGAGATTGGATATACGCTTATAGAAATCCTTAAGTTCAAGGTCGATTATTTCAAATATAGCCTTTTTATCCAGCTGGTCGAACATCACGATATCATCCACCCTATTCAGGAACTCAGGGGAGAAGACACGGCTCAAGGCCTTCGAGACAATGGCCTGCGACTGTTCCTTGGAGGGGACACCCGTGTTGAAACCGACACCTGAACCGAACTCTTTCAATTGACGGCTACCGACATTGCTGGTCATAATGAGGATAGTATTCTTAAAATCAATCCTGCGTCCCAAGGAATCCGTAAGGCGGCCCTCATCCATCACCTGAAGCAACAGATTAAACACATCGGGATGCGCTTTCTCTATCTCATCAAGCAATACCACGGAATAAGGGTGACGGCGTACTTTCTCGGTCAACTGACCACCCTCTTCATATCCCACATATCCCGGAGGTGCTCCCACCAAACGGCTGACGGTGAACTTCTCCATAAACTCACTCATATCCATTCTGATAAGAGTGTCGGAGGAATCAAAAAGATATTCAGCCAACTTCTTGGCAAGAAGAGTTTTACCCACACCCGTAGGACCAAGGAACATGAATGTTCCTATAGGTTTATTAGGATCCTTCAGACCGATTCTATTTCGCTGGATAGCCTTCACCACCTTACTTATGGCGTTGTCCTGACCGATTACGGAGCCTTTCAAAGCCTCGTCCATTTGGAGTAGACGCGAGCCCTCGCCCTGTGCGATACGCTGTGTGGGCACACCTGTCATCATAGCCACCACCTCAGCGACTTTCTCCTCATCCACCACCTGACGGTCCTCTTCAAGGCGTTTGGTCCATTCCTTCTTGGCTTCCTCAAGATTGTGGCGCAATTCAGCCTCTTTATCGCGCAAAACCGCCGCCACGTCATATTTTTCATCCTTCACAGATTGAATCTTCTCCGCATTGACAGCTTCGATTTCTTTCTCCATATTCTCAATCTGTTCCGGCACTCGAATATTAGTGATATGGACACGCGACCCCGCCTCGTCAAGAGCATCCAACGCCTTATCGGGGAATGTGCGGTCGCTGACGTATCTCTCCGTAAGCGACACACAAGCCTTAAGCGCCTCGTCGGTATATCTGACATTGTGGTGATCCTCGTATTTATCTTTCACTCTTCGAAGAATCTCCAACGTTTCCTCCGGTGTGGTAGCCTCCACGATAACCTTCTGGAAACGGCGTTCCAAGGCTCCATCCTTCTCTATCTGCTGTCGGTATTCATCCAAAGTGGTGGCACCGATGCATTGAATTTCGCCACGCGCCAACGCCGGCTTAAGCAGATTGGCGGCATCCATAGTCCCGGGCGCACTTCCGGCACCAACGATGGTATGAATCTCGTCAATGAAAAGAATGATATCGGGATTATGCGACAACTCATCCAACACAGCCTTTATACGCTCTTCAAACTGACCGCGATACTTCGTGCCAGCCACGATGGAAGCCATATCCAACGAAATTATTCTCTTATCAAAAAGAATACGCGACACATTTTTTTGAATGATGCGCAAAGCGAGACCCTCCACGATAGCGGATTTTCCCACACCCGGCTCACCAATCAACACAGGATTGTTCTTCTTTCTACGGGAAAGAATCTGCGCTAAACGTTCAATTTCTTTCTCACGCCCCACCACCGGGTCCAATTTGCCATCGGCGGCATTCTTAGTCATATCGACACCGAATTTATCAAGGGCGGGAGTTCCACCTGATGGGGCATCGCGCTTCACCTTCGCCTTATTGCGCTGCGAAGAGAAAGGATTCGAGGGAGCCGCATTCTCGTTGTCGTTGTCGTCGTCATCAATCTCCTCATCGGGATTGAAAGCGTCGGTCATATCATATATTTCATTGCTGCTCACATTAGTGATGGAAATATCAAAGTTAAGGTATTTCATTTTAAACTGCTTCAAAAAATCACTATCCAAGGCTCTATCGTCGTGGATAAGGGCGAGGAGCAAGTGGGCACCCAGGATTATGGGGCTATTCATTTTCCTAGCTTCAGAGATAGCCAACTGCAAAAATCTGACAGCTCCGGAATCAATCTTTTGGGAAATGCCGAGATAAGTGTGGTGGGAATCGCCGGAGACCTCATCCGCACTGCTATCTTCAATCAATATATTATCTTCAAGCTCTTTAGAAATCTTATCGATGGGCACATTAAGCTTGGAGAGGATTTGACGCGTGCTGCTCTCGCTGCCACGCAAAGCCCCCAAGATAAGATGCTCGCTTCTAATTACCGGAGACTTTAGTTTCCGAGCTTCTAAAACCGCAGAGTCCAATATAGGCTTAAATTGACGTTCAAAATCATTTCTCATATTAATCAGTTGTAAGGGGGAGGAGTGCATCCCCACAATTATCCTCAATCGGATATTACAATAATCGTGCCACATTTTCTGCGTATAGGTCACATTTAAGGCGTTACACCCACACCACATGCCAAGGAGGATAATAAAGGAAATAGCCGCGGCTTCGATATGCCGCGGCTATTAATCCATTCAAATATTATAACGATACCTTGTTGCGATACCTTGTTGCGATATCTTATAACGATACCTCGCAGTGGGATTAGAACCAACGGAGATATGCAAAATCTTGACGGTAAGGAAGTTCGGAATTAACCGGATACAGGCGCATACCGCAACGGAAATTGCCAGCCTCCTTAATTCTTGTTGTCAAATTGTAAGTCACAAGATCACCGGCCTTGTCCACGATTTTCAAAGGAGTGACATGGTCGAATTTAAATTCACCATCCACCTCTTTATAAATCACGGTCTCCACACCGATGGAAGTGCCCAATCCGGCGGTGTCCACCTGAACGGTGAACTCATAATCCTTACCCATCTTCACAGAAGCGGCATTGAGGATCTCATCGCTGACTTTCACATCGACAACCTTCACCTTATCCCATTTGGAAGCCACATCCTCTTTCCAAGCCACGATGCCGCGTGCTTTTGCGAAATCATTGGCAGCCAAGGATTTCGCGCGTTTAGCCTCCGGATTATAGAAACGTTCGATATAATCATCAATCATACGCTTCATGGTGAAGTGCGGAGCGATGTGACTGATAGAACGTTTGATATATTGAATCCACTCGGGAGAATATCCAGCGGAATTCTTCTTGAAGTAGAGCGGTATTATTTCATTCTCAAGCATGGAATAAATTGTGGCGGCATCCAAACGGTCTTGTTGCTCTTGATCGCTGAAAGTGCGTTTGTCTGTAAGCGCCCAACCGGCTTTCTGATCGAACTTGTAACCCTCATACCACCAACCATCGAGTACGGAGAAGTTCAACACGCCGTTCATCTCGGCTTTCTCACCGGATGTGCCGGAAGCCTCAAGCGGACGTGTGGGGGTATTCAACCAAATATCCACACCGGTAACCAAACGTTTGGCAACAATCATATTGTAATCCTCAAGGAAGATGATTTTGCCCAAGAACTGCGGCATACGGCTAATCTCAATGATACGTTTGATTAAGCCTTGACCGGCTCCGTCGGCGGGGTGCGCCTTACCGGAGAAGATGAACTGCACGGGGAAGTTCTCATTGTTGACAATCTTAGCCAAACGGTCAAGGTCAGTGAAGAGAAGATGTGCGCGTTTGTAAGTGGCGAAACGACGTGCGAAACCGATAGTGAGGGCGTTTGGATTAATCTTATCGAGCACTTTCACTATAGATGAGGGATCACCTTGATTCTTGAACCATTTCTCTTTGAAATCCTTTCTAACGAAATCAATGAATTTGTTTTTGAGAATAGTTCTCATATTCCAAATCTCCTCATCAGGGACATCAAAGATACCTTTCCAAGAGTCGGTGTTGCTTTGATCATCCATGAACGCGTCGCCGAGGTGCTTGCGATAGAAAGCCTTCCACTCGGAAGCCGCCCATGTTGGCATGTGGACACCATTGGTGACATAACCTACGTGAGACTCCTCCGGAGCGTAACCTTTCCATATACCTGAGAACATTTTCTTGGAGACCTCACCATGGAGCCAGCTGACACCATTCGCCTCCTGGCACGTTTTAAGAGCGAACACACTCATGGAGAAACGCTCGTTGGTGTCGGGATTCTCACGTCCCATGTTCATAAGGTCAGCCCATGAAATACCCAATTTGGAGGGGAACTCACCAAGGTATTTTCCGGCAAGCGACTCATCGAAATAGTCGTGACCGGCAGGCACCGGAGTATGAACGGTATAGATGGAAGTGGCGCGCACCATCTCAAGAGCCACATTGAAAGACAACCCTTGTTTCACATAGTTAACAAGACGTTGGAGATTCAAGAGTGCCGCATGGCCCTCATTTGCATGATAGATATCAGCTTTGATGCCCAATTTCTCGAGCATATAAATACCGCCGATACCCAAAAGATACTCCTGTTTCATACGGTTCTCCCAATCGCCGCCATAGAGTTGGTGCGTGATTGAGCGATCGAACTCGGAGTTCATATCGAAGTCTGTATCCAAGAGATAGAGCTTCATACGGCCCACATTCACCTGCCAAACATGGCAGAAGATAGTTCTTCCGGGGTAAGGCACCTCAAGAATCATGGGAGTGCCGTCAGGCTCGGTGAGCATGGTGATGGGCAACTGAGCGAAGTTTTGCGCCTCATAGTTGGCTATCTGCTGACCGTCCATAGAGAGTGACTGAGCGAAGTAGCCATAACGATAGAGGAAACCTACGGCAGTCATGTCAACGCATGAGTCACTCGCCTGTTTGATATAGTCGCCGGCAAGCACACCAAGACCACCGGAATATATTTTTAAGCAATTGCATAAACCATACTCCATGGAGAAATATGCCACAGAGGGGATTTTCTTATCCATGGGTTTCGCCATATAAGCCTTGAATGCGCTATATACATTGTCGATGCGTTGCATAAGCTCTTTGTCAGCCACAATTTCTTGATAGCGGTTGTAGCTGAGACGCTGAAGAAGCATCACGGGATTCTGACCTGTCTCTCTCCAAATTTGAGGATCTAAATCATGAAAAAGGGATTTACCTTCACTATTCCAAACCCACCAAAGGTTTTTAGACAACTCTTCCAAAGCTTTCAACTCCTTAGGAAGATTAGCCTCCACCGACAAAAGGTGCCAGTTGGGTTGATTGGAATTGCTAACTGCAAGTTTCATATATACAAATCTGTTTTAATCTATTTGCTAAAGCAAAATCTATTGTTTATCTATTTTTATTTCTAATCTTTCTATTCATAGCCGCCACGGTGAACGACTCAATGTAGTACTTTATGAAATTGTCCCATGCCGCCATATCGGCAGTGCGGTGCGCCGCCGCGGCACATTTCGCCAACTCATCGGAGGGGAGCATTGAGAATTTCTTCACGCACTCCGCGATGGCGCCGTAAGCCGCGTCGTAATTAGAGTCGCCGCGGGAGACAACCTCCACCCCACTGCTTTGCAGTCCTGGAATAGCGTCAGACTTAACCCACTGACCGAAGCCGGATTTATCGGTGGTGACGGTGGGGATTGAGAAAGCCACACTCTCCAACGGAGTATAGCCCCACGGCTCATAATACGATGCGAAAACGGTGAGATCCACCGCCGGAATGGCATCGTAGTAAGAGATATTGAGCGCTCCGTCTTTACCATCTAAATAACACGGCAAATACAAGAATTTCACCTTGGATTTGCTATTTTTGTCGTTAATTTGATTTAATCTGACAAATATGGCATCCGAATCCTCGTTGTGAAGTCTATGTGTGCTGAACGACGGATATAAAGCTCCGTCGCATGGTTCACCCTCCAATCTGCCGAGCAAGCCGGGATTGACCTCTTTATTCCATGAAGGAACAAGGATAAGAGCGAGGATGTTCCGCTCCACATCTGAATAATTCAACGAGTTGAGAGCATCGATATATAAATCCAAACCCTTGTTGCGATACTCGTTTCTTCCGGAGGTAGCCACAATCATAGTGGAATCATCGAACGGGGTGCCATACAATGCGGATGCGATATCAAGAATCCTTTTTCTCGCCGCTTTTCTCAAGGAGGAATATTTCCTTGCCGTGGGAACGAATGAGGCGTTGAAACCATTGGGAGTCACCACATGAGGGCGCTTACCCAACAATTGTTCACACTCATCGGCGGTCAACTCACTGACCGCGGTGAAGCAATCGGCATTATTAGCGGCAGCCTTCTCCACGGAATGTTTGGATTCCATGTTAAGTTCCTGTGCCATTTGGTCGCCATTATAGTTTTTGAAATAATCGTATAATGGTTTACCATTACCACAGATGCTACGACCGATACATGTGGCGTGCGCGGTGAACACAGTCGAAAATTGAGGGGCATGGAGCTGAGTGTAAAGCAATCCCATGCCGGTGGTCCACTCGTTAAAATGGGCAGTCACCGACGAAGGATCCGTCTTCAGATGTTCAGCCACCTTCATCATCACAATCGCCGAGGCAACGGCAAAAGTGCAACTCTCACGATAATCACCGTTTGCGTGTAAAGAATCGACACCATACTTTTCCCACATTTCTCCGAATACGCCGTTCATTTCAGCGTCAAGAGAGGAGAAATCCACTAAAATGGCAATAGGTTTACCGGGAATGTCCCATCTGCCCACTCTTATCTTCAATCCGAATGGGAGATTAATGTTGCTTTCCGCGTTTTTCAGTAAAGATTTCCGAGACACAAATGAAAGGGAGGGATTCGACTCAGTCCACACATCAGGTCCGATAAACACAAGATTGTCGCCGTAAAGGTCGTGGAGAAGCGCTGCTTTAGTAGATAAAACAGTGTAAATTCCTCCAACTTTATTACAGACTTCCCAACTTGTTTCAAATAAAAGGCCCTCATTAGCCTTTGTCTTTTTACTTTGCATACCTGTAAAAACTTTTATAACTCTCAGTTTCCGATACCTTCTAAATGTTCCAATACCTCTTAATTTTCGGTATCTTCCTAATTTTCCCATGCCCTCACAACTCACCGACACCTTGATTAAGGGTGCTGAGAATTGGAGGCATATAGAATTAAAGGCGTTGAGTTATAATTAATTCGATGCAAATTTAATAATTTTTTTTCAAATAGCAAATGTGGCGGCGTTAGAGAAGTTCATACGCCGCAAACAGGTATAAATTAAGATTGTATTAGGGATGGAAATATTGACCTTTATTCTTTGTGGCACCGGCATAACTCACAGCTTTTCTACCACATACATGATAGCACGCCAAACAAGATGTGCAATTAGCCCCCCATACAGGGTATTGATTCAACTTAACATTACCCACAGGACACACCTCAGCACACTTACCACACTTCACGCACTTCCGCATATCCACACGCCACTTTCCGGGGAAAATGCCCAATCGTTTAAACAATGGATAGACCAGCGTGGTCTTCAACCACGCCATACTACCCACCACCACATCCTCCACCTCAACGGAAGATTCTATAATCTCCGATATTCGCGACAGACGTCTCGGAGCATTATCCAATTTGCTTTTCTCAACGGCTTTTGAATCCACATCGAAACCCGGCAACAAGACATAATTATTGGGCATCTGGATACTCATTGTGGCATTGACAGAGATGCCTTTCTCAAGAAAAGCGCGCTGAATCATCTTATGAGCCAACCCCACCTCATCACCACAACAAAGCACCACCCACACATATTTCGGAAGGGCTGTGAAGGTCAAACGGCGTATATATTCCAAAATGATGGGAGGGATACCCCACGAATACACAGGGGTCACAACGCCAACAACATCGCACGACATGGATTGAGGCGCATCCGCCACCATATAGAGAGAATCGTTCAACCGATGCGACAAATAGGATGCGACATGACGGGAATTGCCGGTGCCGGAGAAATAGACTATCATCTAAATTAATTGCTCACCTAAATTGGTTTAATCAGTGTTAATTCCGGGATTTATTCTCAAGATAACTCTTCACCTCTTTGAAAAGATGCGAAGCGAACACAAAATCGTTGAGAGACTGCGATTTACTTTGGAATATCGTAGTGCTATCGCCAATCCAATCACAATGACCCTTGTTGATAAAGACAATATTCTCGCCAATGCCAAGCACAGAGTTCATATCGTGGGTATTTATGATGGTAGTGATGCCATACTCATGGGTGATATCCGAAAGGAGTTCGTCAATAAGAATTGACGTGCGCGGATCAAGACCTGAGTTAGGCTCATCGCAAAAGAGATATTTAGGATTCAAAGCTATGGCGCGTGCGATAGCCACACGCTTTTGCATACCACCGGATATTTCCGACGGATATTTGTTGTTAGCGCCCTTCAAGCCCACACGTTCTATGCAGAACTCAGCACGTTCAATCTGCTTCGCGCGCGACAAAGGGGAGAACATCTTCAAGGGAAACATCACATTTCCAAGAACCGTTTCATTATCGAACAACGCCGATCCCTGAAAAAGCATACCTATTTCAGTGCGTAGACTTTTGCGCTGCGAACCATTCATCTCACGGAAATTGCGTCCGTCGTACAATATCTCGCCTTGTTCCGGAGAGAAGAGACCGATGAGCGATTTCATAAACACCGTTTTACCGGAACCGCTCTGCCCGATAATCAAATTTGTCTTTCCCGATTCAAACTTGGCATTGATGTCGAAAAGGATTTGCTGACCATCAAACCATTTAGATATATTATGCGCTTCAATCATGATTATCCTAATAATATTTTTGTGAGAATCACGTCCAACAAAAGGATTAGAATCGAACTTGACACCACAGCGTTAGTACTTGCCTTACCTACCTCCAAGGAACCGCCATCGACGTAATAGCCATAGAAAGCAGCCACACTCGTGATCACAAATGCGAAGAAGAAAGACTTGATTATGCCATACCATACATACCATTCGGTGAACATGGTCTGAATGCCGTAGACATATTTCTCCACGGAGATCATATCAGTGAACTCAGCGATGCACCAACCGCCAAGGAGGCCGAAAAACATGGATAGCACCACCAACACAGGGATAAACAGGACAAAGCCCACCACCTTAGGGAGGACAATATAGTTAGCAGAATTTATGCCCATTATATCCATAGCGTCAATCTGCTCGGTCACTCGCATAGTGCCTATTTCAGAAGCGATGTTGGATCCCACCTTTCCGGCGAGAATCAAAGCCAAAATAGAACTGGAGAACTCCAAAAGAAGAATCTCACGCGTCGCCAGACCAACGGAATAGGATGGAATCAACGGCGACATAATATTCAGCTGCATCTGAATCGCGATAACAGCTCCGATGAAAATTGAAATGACGATGGTGATAGGAATGGAATCCACTCCCAACTTGTTTATTTCAAATATAAGCGATTTAAAAAACACTTTCCACTTATCAGGCGACTTAAACACCTGATACATAAAAACGCAATAGCGTCCGAAAGTCTTTATAGAACCGTAAATCATGAATCTCTATTGTTAACAATTTAGTTGCAAAATTAGCGAAAATATGCGAATGACTAAAATGGCGTATGCTGTTTTAGGCTAAAAAGTGAAATGAAG
Source organism: uncultured Sangeribacter sp. (assembly GCA_964418705.1). Taxonomy (GTDB): domain Bacteria; phylum Bacteroidota; class Bacteroidia; order Bacteroidales; family Muribaculaceae; genus Lepagella. The sequence goes on along the minus strand of CAYQMV010000006.1, from coordinate 29,105 downwards.
CGCCACTCTAAGCCCCGATTTATCAGTACCAGGCACACCACGGTACGTCAGGCGCCACACATAGTCAAGCCGCAAGAAAGTGAAGATGTTGTCCAAACCCACGCCGAACTCCATATAAGGGTCTTTCTTCATCAATCCCACACAAGCGGTTTCGGGGAATTGAATCAAATCGGCGTTCAACGCCGGATTGTTCTTATCCGTCAAAGAGCCGTAGTAACCTCTAAATGACACCACCTCCCTTAGTTTTGTTTTCTTAAGCATCGGGATTCGGTTGAAAAGCACACCATTACCCCAATAAGTCAAATCCCACGACATATATTGGTCTGTGGCGAACTCCATAGGGTTCAACAGAGCGAAGCTCTCCGGCTGAATGGTGTAAGAAAGGTTGGCGTTCGCCCACGTCAAATCAGGGAAATAAGCCTTACCCCAGACCTTAGCGCCCTTAAGAATGACATCCGTATATCCGAAAGCGGAGAACCAAAAACGCTTCTCCAAAGAGAGTTCCGTCTTATTGAAGCAGAAGTTGTTGCCAAAAAGGCCGGAGGGACCGAACTCATGGGTGAGCATGATTACAGGGCTATCGAAATTGATAGGGATTCTCATGCTCGCCATCTGATAAAACTCCTCACCGGGGGCATATTTCAACTCCAACGCCACCGTGGTCTTCTTGTAATTACTCAACGACGCTCCATTGGAGAAATTAAAGGGCATATATATTGTCGAATACTGACGCTCATATTTCAACACCGCATTGAGTGCGAATCCCGATTTTTTCTCAAGGATATACTCCACTTTCGCAAGCCTACGATAAGTGATTTTATCATCTGTACGCCGCTTCAGACTAAGGAAGATATTATCGGCGTTGGTGAAGAGGTAGTGTTGTCCGATTTGATCAATATCATAGTTGTAGGAGACTCGTATAAGATTCATAGGATACTCCCTTGAATGTTTTTTCTTAGCCAAAAAGGAATACTCCAACTCCGCGCCATACATCCATTTCTTATCTTTGGTGCCGTAGGCGGTGTAGAATCTGGAGAACCAATGGTTTGAAAGAGTGCCGGTGGTCATGCCTCCCAATCTAAAACGCGCACCCTCCAACTTATTGGCACTGAAAAGTGTGTTTAAGGGTCCGATGTCAAATTTACTTTCCTTTGAGGTCCTCACATATCCACGTTCCATCAAAGCCACAATTTTTTCGCCCCAATAGAACCATCTCTTACGCCTTAAATCAGCCATCAATGATGACATACGGCTCTGACTGTCGGAAAGGCGCACATCCCTCGCCGCATCCCAATAGGCATCGTCACGCCGCATAGACTCCGGCAAGAATATCTCCTTCCCATCCACATCGTAATAGCGGGAATACGCCGATTCCTCTGTGTATGAGAAACCTCCGCATGATGTCTCGCGCATGGCGTGTAAAAGAGACTTTCCACTCACTATCCCGAAATCCACACTAACCCTGTCGTAAGTCTTATGACGGTTACCCAAAGAATCACGCTCAAAGTTTTGAACGATATACAAAGCGTTCACATAATTGAGGTTTATACTTTTCGGTGTCTGCATCACCACCTTACGCACAAACATGGTGGTGTCGTTGAGCGGCACATATATTCTTCCGGAGAATCCAAAAGTCTCCCTATTGTGGGGGCCGAAGACAAGCTCAATACATGGTTCATTGCTTATCATCACCGTATCGGTGAGATAATACTTATAAAAATCCGGACCGATCTTCGACAGAGGACTGACAAATCTATTCTGCATCAGAGTGATATCATTGGCATAGATATCAATCTCGCGGAACACATCCTCCAAGACCTTCTTCATATTCTGAGTGTCGAAACTTTCATCCACACCATAAGAGCGGTAGCCGTCCACAATCTCCTTGTGTGATTCCGGTCTGCGACGGTTAATCACCTTCGACTTCTTCTCCTTTATGCTTAGAGTGAGATACTCACGTCCAGACACTACGCTGTAATCCATGTAACGGCGAAGCGTAGAATCCAACTTTTGCGAATTTTCCACATAGTAACCCAACACAAGCTTATTATACTTATCGTATGAATAATAGTCTTGATTTAGAGGATTATACGTATCGGAGAGGGTACGCAGTCTATTCACGAAATCCACCGCCGGATTATTTTTCTTGGAATATTTCTCTTTTTTACGCTTCACCACCACCTCCTCAAGTTGAATTTCCGATGGCACCAAACGTATGGTGTCCAACCATTGCACATCAGATTTCTGTGAAAGTTCAACTCTCTGTGGGGCATAACCCACACACTTCACCTGAATAGCGGTGCGCGGAGAGGATGAGGATATGGTGAACTGCCCTTTTGAATCCGTCAATTTATACTTCTTCTCATTGAGAAAGTTGACAGTTACCTTTTCTATAGGAGTGTTGGTGGCTGAATCCACCACAACACCAATGATTTGGAGTTGCGCACGGGAATAGCCACAAACCAATAGGAATAAAAAAAAGAATATATATCTAATATAAGCTCTCAATTTAATTGCTAATTTTGCATTTCAGTAGGTACAATGCTGATAAAACTAAAATCAACGATAAAACTAAAATCAAAATTGTAGTTTTGTCAACATTGTAATTTCTATAACGAAGATAACGCCAAATAATTATATTATGCCGCAAGAAATCGAACACAAATATTTGGTCGTCAACGACCAGTATAAGACATTAGCCACTAAATACTACGACATAGTTCAAGGATACATTGACAAAAATCCGCAACATACCATAAGAATACGCAGAAAGGGGGATAAATGCTATCTGACGATAAAGGGTATCACCCGAAACGACACACGCCCGGAATTTGAATATGAGATACCCGAAAAGGATTTTGAGAGTATGCTCCCTATGTGCGAAGGGTTGATAATCCAAAAAAGGAGATATATAGTCCCCTATAGCGGTTTTACATGGGAGGTGGATGTGTTCGGAGGGGCGTTGTCGCCACTAATCATCGCTGAGATAGAACTCCCCTATTCACACTACGACTATAAGCTCCCCCCCTTTGTCGGGAAAGAGGTGACCGATGATCCACGTTACTACAACTCCAACCTCGCCGCGTCGGCAGACTCCGCCAGCGAGCTATAAATCATATAATACCGTTCATAAGGGCATAAAGAGATAATCCTGACGCGGAACGTATCCCCAATTTGGATGAAATATTCTTGCGATGGGTGATCACCGTGTTTACCGAGATGCACAAAGCGTCGGCAATCTCTTTGTTAGTCTTCCCGGAAGCGAGTTCCTTAAGCACATCCTTCTCCCTGGAGGATAGCTCACGTTTTTCATCTGAAGTGACGGTGCGTTCATTAGCCACAGACCTGTAAATCTCCTCCAGAATATATATCAACACATTCTCCTCATCATTTCTAAAGACAATATTCAAATCAGATGATGAACTGAACTCGGGAGTTGGAAATTGCACCGGACGGCATCGGTCAAACCATATCACAGTTTTCGACTTCTTAGGCATAAAGAAATCAACCTGTGAGACAAACACCAACGCATCCACGATATAAGCGTCCGCATCCACGGCGCACAAATCGGAGAATGATTCGGCGTAACGGAAATCCATGTCACCGCACACGTGCGTGAGTCCCCGGAACTCCAAAAGGGAGAGTCCCAAAACCGCTATTCTAAAGTTCTCCATCACAAAAGCTGCAACATAGGCACCAGGATTCTCTCCCGGATTCTGTTATTCTGCTTAATATCTTTACTTAAGGTGAAAAGAGCGACCACAACGGCACGACATAGATTCTGATCGTAGCATCCATTTAAATGAATCACAAAGAAACTGATGAGATCACTCAATTTCTCTTCCACCTCACGGCTCACCTCATATCGGGAAACACGCTCCTTATCCACCGATGCAGGCATATCATCACCCTTGAACGACTCCAACAACGGGAACAGTTCCGTCCTGTCATACTCAATGCTGTTCTCAAGTTCCCGACTCATTTCAAAGAAGAATCTCCGCAGGAGCGACAAATTGTCGTCCGACTCTTCGTGATCAGGATTATGACGTGAATTATGAAGTATTAAGGAACTGAAATGCCGCTCAATATTGGGCAATTGAAATTCCATATAATATCTATCCGTTTTAGATAGATAGTCCAGAATCTCCGCCACGCTGAAAGATTTCAACATCTTCTCCGGGAAATAATCATCAAAGAGATAAGTGTTGAGAATGGCAAGCAAGAAATGAGGATTAGTGTTGACACGCTCACATGCCGACTGCACAGTGGCATCCCCCACCCCTAAAAAGATATCGAATCTATTGAGAATCGTGATTACCGAAGGGTCATAGGAGATGATGTCGCACAACTTATGGTCAAGGCGAAACAGAGTCATATATTATTTATGTTTAGTGATGACAATGGTATTTTGAGTAAAGACGAAATCCATGGGCACGTCATGCGGCTCCACCGGGATATCATCAATCAATTGGAAATCGTATCCCACGCCTATTTTAGTGGCATTGGTGGATGAGAGCAACCTATCGTAAAATCCCTTTCCACGGCCCAAACGATTGCCGTTATGGTCGAACGCCACCGCCGGCACCACAATAAGTTCCAAGCACGAAGGGTCAACGACATCATCACCCGAAGGCTCCTCAATGTAGAATGAGCCCAACTCCAGCCGTGATTTATCATACGGGAGGATATCCAAATTCAGACCATTCACACGAGGGAGGAAAAAATGCTTCGATGAAGACCATTTCTCCAAAAAAGCGTGGGTGAACAACTCATCCGGTAGAGAATGATACATAAGGATATTATCCGCGAGCATGAAAGCCGCTGAATTTTCCAATTTAGAGAACACCTCCTGTGCGGCGGCAAGTTTCTCATCCTCCGACAACACTCGGCGCATAGTGTTGATTTTCTTACGAATCTCTTTCTTTTCCATCTGATTTAAGGTTAGAAATAAAAAGGGAGGATGCCGTCGCAGCATCGCACCGCATCCTCCCTTATAAAATTTATTTTGTCTGTGACGACTTATTTGCGGATTTCGACGTAGAAGTCTTAGAGGAAGTGGTTTTGGCTGATGCCGACTTTGCAGAGGGACTCACCGCTGGATGAATCACCGTGGGTGAATGCCCCTCTTTCAATTCCTTCACAGCACGTTTCACCACCGGATCTTTTTGGTTCGAAACTTGATAATAAGCCTCGAAGCCCAATATATCGCGGGCTAAAACAGCCTTAATCTGATTAAGAATCAAATCACGCGACTGATTGACATAGTACCATCTCGCGGGGACACCATTCTTCACTGCATACTCCACAAAATTGCTTAGCAATATCTGATCACGGGGAATCTTAGAGAGCAACGCATCCAAAGATTTCACATCCTTAAGGATATTCCTATAGTTGTCAGCCACCACCATAGCATATTTAGGAATCAAACCTTTGTTCGACACCATAATATAATATGACGTTATGCCAGTAGTGTCGTTGGGGACAAAGATATCGGGCATGATACCACCGCCGCCATAAACCACACGACCACCCACAGTCCGGAACTTCTTGGATTTATCAAGCTTTATTGAATCGGCGGAATAAAACTCTCCGCGATTATATCGTTCGATAATATCCATGTCATATTTTCCGGAACTACCACGGGTGTATTCCTTTTGGATGGAACGTCCGGAGGGTGTATAGTAGCGCGCCACTGTCAACCTCACCGCCGAATTGTCGGGGAGCATCACTTGATTTTGCACAAGCCCCTTGCCGAATGTGCGTCGTCCGATGATAAGACCGCGGTCATTATCTTGTACGGCTCCGGCGAATATTTCGGATGCCGAAGCTGAATACTCATCGGTGAGCACCACCAATTGCATATCTTGGAAAGTGCCGTCGCCGGTGCTTGCGGCAAATACATCGTTGTTGACATCCCTACCCTTGGTGTAAACAATCGTTTCTCCTTGTGGAAGAATTTCATTAGCCATGAAGATGGCCTGTTCCATATATCCGCCGGAGTTGCCGCGCAAATCAAGTATCATTTTATCGGCTCCCTCGGAGGATAACTGAACCATAGCCTCAAGATACTCTTGATAGGTAGTTTTGGCGAACTTGCTAATTCTGATATAGCCAATATTCTTATCAATCACATATTTGGCATCCACAGAATTAACCGGGATATCACCGCGCACCACATCGTAAGAGAGCAATTCCTTCACGCCGGAACGTTTGATTTTGAGCACCACAGTGGAGTTTTTCTCACCACGCAATGTCTTAAACACCAGCTCCTGCGAAACATTAGGCCCTGTCAGCGCTTTTTTGTCAGCCATCACAATTCTGTCGCCAGCCATGATACCGACCTTCTGAGCCGGCCCACCGGGGATAACCTCCACCACAGCCACAGAATCATTCATGATTTGGAACGAGACACCCACCCCGGAGAAAGAGCCTTCCAATTCGCTGTTCACATCCTCAAAATCAGAGGATGGGATATAAGCGGAATGAGGGTCGAGATACGACAACAAATCAGGGATATTCATCTCCAGCAATGAGTCGGCGTCTATTTCATCAACATACTCCTCGGATATGAGATCCAATATGTGGTTGAATTTCTCACGTGCGGGGCTTATTGATGTGCGGGCGTTGAAATTCGTACCGATAAGAATACCGCCCACCAAAGAAATCATGAAGAGCAATGGAGAGAGTATTGCGAATATTCTATTACGACTTCTCATCAAAACTTAATCTAAAGGATGATGCACACATTCCACGCCGGCCTTACGCAACACGTCAAGACCGTCGGTAATCCTATACATTTCAGAGAACACGACACGCTTGATGCCGGCTTGAATTATCAACTTGCTACATTCCATGCAAGGGCTTGTTGTGACATAAAGAGTGCTGTCGTTGCTTGAATTGCTGCTACGCGCCACTTTTGTTATAGCGTTAGCTTCGGCATGGAGCACATAAGGGAGAGTAACATCATTCCCATCCTCGCACTTGTTTTCAAAGCCGGAGGGGGTGCCATTGTACCCATCGGAAATAATCATATTATCTTTCACCAATATGGCTCCCACACGGCGACGTTGGCAATAGGAGTTCTCCGCCCATATCGCCGCCATGCGCAGATAACGTGAATCCAACAGATATTGCTTATCTTCTGCTGCCATAGGATATATGCGATTTTGATAAAATCAGTAATCTATTAAAGATTCGAGATGAATTTCTCGGCATCAAGAGCTGCCTTACATCCGCTTCCAGCGGCAGTGATAGCCTGGCGATAACGAGGGTCACAGACATCACCGGCGGCGAAAACACCTTCCACATTTGTCTCGGAAGTATAAGGACGTACTTTCACATAGCCAAGTTCATCGACCTCCACCCATTTATCAAACAACTTGGTGTTGGGAGTGTGGCCAATGCCAAGGAAGAATCCATCAATATCAATTTTGAAAGTCTCCTCTTGTGGAGTGCCCATGAATCTAACCAAAGTGGCGGATTCCAAGCCATCCTCTCCGTCGAGACCTTTAGTGTTGCAATTGTAAAGGATTTCGATATTCTCTTTCTCCTCCACACGACGTTTCATAACCTCGGAAGCGCGGAGATAATCCTTGCGTACAATCAAATAGACTTTTTTAGCCAAAGTGGAGAGATACAAAGCCTCTTCGCAAGCGGAATCACCGCCGCCGACCACAGCCACCACGCGTTTGCGATAGAAGAAACCGTCGCATACGGCGCAAGCGCTGACACCCATGCCCTTAAATCTCTCCTCATCGGGAAGTCCAAGATAACGCGCTGAGGCACCGGTACACAGAATCACCGTCTCCGCCAATATTTCAGTACCATCCTCATCCACAGCCTTAAAAGGACGTTTGCTGAGATCCAGCTCAACAATCTCTTTCGACCTAACATCAGCGCCAAAACGCTTTGCCTGCGTCATGAGATCCTTCATCATCTCAGAGCCATTGATTCCCTCGGGATAACCGGGGAAATTCTCTATGTCGGAGGTGGTGGTGAGCTGACCGCCGGGTTGGTTGCCCTCGTATAGCACGGGGGAAAGGTTAGCTCTACCGGTATAAATCGCCGCAGTGCATCCGGCGGGCCCGGAACCTACGATAAGTACTTTTACATTTTCCATGTTAATATAATTTTATTCTGATTTTTATCTGATTTTATTAACTAAATCTCTATCCGAATTTTTATCCGAGTTCTTATCTGAATTTTATCTCAGATCAATAATCTCAGCCGATTTATATTGGCCCTTAGGGAAACGGAATGTGCTTGCCGAAGCTGGAGTGGAGGAAATGGATTTAACGGTAACGGTGAAATTACCACCCGATTTCATACTTACAACCAATTTCTGAGGGCAAAAGTTATTTTTACTCACCGTCAACAACGCCTTTTTCACTTGCGATGACGATGATTTCGGGGTCAAAACCACCACATACGAGCCGCTTATCTTCTTAGAGGAGAACGCTGCCTTGAACTGCGATTTCCACAAGGATATATAACTCAACGGATTCGCTTCAGTAAGTTCGGAAGCGGACGGAGTGACAACAGTGACCTCATTAGTGGAGGGGTTATATGTGGTCAAGGAACTTCCATCGTACCACGATTTGGATTTTCCCGCCGATAGGGCGAATTTCTTGCCGTAGACAATAAGTCTGCCCGACATGGCATGGGAGCCGGACACGGAGAAAGCGATACTCTTAGCTCCGTTTCCTTTAATTGTGGCGGTGGTTTTATTCATCACATCATCCACCGTATATGATGTGGCGGCAGAGAGCGAAGAGAACATCATCACCATGAACGCCACTATTGATAATCTTGCGACAAACTTCTTCATAATATACTTCTTCATAACATACGCCTTCATATCATACGTCTTCATGACATATCAATTCTGACCCGGGCTGTTAACACTCCGATTGATAATATCCGTAGTAAACATCAACGCACCTTATATAACACCCTTATGACACCTTATATATTATAACACCTTATACAATATAACGCCTTATATATTATATAAATAACATTAGAATGAACGACATAAGGTCAATTTTGATGTTTCAGCACGTTATAATCAATTCAGCTATAACAGCCCTTGTGCGGAATACATATTGCAAAGTTAACACAAGTATTTCACACAAGCATTATAATGAAGCCAAAATAGATTCAAGAGTCATCGGATCGACTAAGACATCGCGAGGCTTCCCACCATGAGCGGGACCCACGATTCCAGCCATCTCCAATTGATCCATAATCTTTCCAGCCCTATTGTAACCTATAGAATAACGGCGTTGCAGAGCACTCGTAGATGCCGTATCCATATTTATAATTGAGCGCGCCACCTCCTCAAACAGAGGATCACGTTCACCCACAAAACCATCGGATCCCATATCGTCGGAATCATTGGTGAGCGGCTCCGGCAAGATGTAGGGTTTGTCAAACCCCGGCTCCTGGGAGATAAACGCACATATATTTTCAATCTCGGGAGTGTCAATAAACGCACATTGCACGCGTTCAAGGTCGCTGCCGTTTGAAATCAACATATCACCCCTACCTATCAACTGATGGGCGGCGGTGTTGTCCAGAATAGTTTTACTATCAACGCCGGAAGTCACCTTAAAGGCTATACGCGCCGGGAAATTGGCCTTGATAATACCTGTGATGACATCGGTGGAGGGACGTTGGGTTGCGATAATAAGATGAATACCTATGGCACGCGCTTTCTGCGCCAGACGCGCGATAGGCTTCTCCACCTCCTTACCCACGGTCATCATCAAATCGGCGAACTCATCAACAATAAGCACTATATACGGCATAAACCTATGTCCATCGGCGGGACTCAACTTTCTGTTAAGGAATTTCTCATTGTATTCCCTCAGATTGCGGGTGTTGGCATACTCCATCAAGGCGTAACGTTCCTCCATCTCCACACACAAGGAGCTTAAAGTAGCCACCACCTTAGACATATCAGTGATTATCGCTTTATTCTCACCGGGCATCTTAGCCAAGTAATGCTTTTCAAGCACAGAATATAGACTAAGCTCCACCCTCTTCGGATCGACCAAGACGAACTTAAGTTCCGCCGGATGCTTTTTATAGAGCAAGGATGCTATGATTGCGTTAAGACCCACAGATTTACCTTGACCGGTGGCACCGGCGACAAGTAAGTGCGGCATCTTCGCCAAATCACATATATACACTTGATTGGAGATTGTGGAACCGATTGCCAAAGGCAAATCATATTTCGTTTCCTGATACCTGCGTGATGCCAAAATAGTGCGCATAGACACTATCTGCGGATCCTTATTGGGGACCTCAATACCGATGGTGCCACGTCCCGGCATAGGAGCGATGATACGCACACCTATGGCGGACAACGACAAGGCTATGTCGTCGCCCAAATTTCTTATCCTGGCGATTTTCACGCCATCCTCCGGCACAATTTCATACAATGTCACCGTAGGTCCCACAGTCGCCTCTATGCTCACGATAGGTATGCCGAAATCAAGAAGTGTCTTACGTATCTTGGCTTGGTTCTCCAACTGTTCATTATGATCGAGAGTCACAGGCTCGGACGCGGGCTTTAATATCGACAATGGTGGGAATTTGTAATCCGGCAATTCCTGACGGGGATCAATCACATCGACGAATTTCTTCATTTCCGAATCATCCATTGTGGCGATATGGTTAAGGTTCACCGTCATCGGCTGATCTCCGCCATGGAGATTCTCAGCGGCATCAGCCACTTCAGCCGCCGCCCCATCAGACACCATTCCATCTGCCGCCGCTCCGTCGTTGGAGGGAACGACAACATCCTCGGACTCCTTCACATCAGTTCCGGCATCGGATGATTGCACGGGAGAGACTTCCTCCTCGGCATTATACTCTGCCGCGGAATCCCCGGGCTCCTCCTGAGCGGCGGGGCCATCGTAGACATAAGTCAAATCCTCCTCCACGGGAGTGTAAGGTTCATTTGTTTGATTTGCGGCAGCTCTACCGAATGAGACATTCGAAGGATCCTCTTGAGCGGCATCACTGTAGGGCATGGAATTTTCGCCTGCCAAAGCGCCCTCCATCTCCTCTCTGCGACGCATCTCCTGAATCTTGCGTTCTTTCTCCTCCTCCTCTTCACGGAGAGCCGCCTCCTCAGCTTTACGGAGATCACGCTCATGCTTCTTCTTAAGCACCCACTTGACCACGTCGTTGAGACATATACCGACAAAAACGGCAAGCATAAATATGGATAAAATGGCGGCACCTATCCATCCAATGAAATCAATTATTTCTTGGTTCACAAATCTGCCATGCGCGCCACCGAGATTAAACGGAAGATCCAGACCTATGGTGAGGAGTCCGACTATCAAGGAAGTGGTGACAAGAGCCACGATACACTTTATGGTGAAGTTAATCACTTTGAATTTGCCGAAATGAGAATTGGTGATAAGCTTCATACTTATCATAAAGAGCCAAAAAACAATGATAACAGAGCCGACACCAAAAGTGTCGTTCACCAGAGTTTTGGCAAGACGCGCTCCCCCCTCACCGCCGAGATTGGAAACGCCCTTCGCAGTGCCTGCCGCCATATACTCCACCTCGCTTTGATCCACCATGCCCGACGACACAAATGAAATCAACGACACGAAGATATAAGCGGCGAGTCCGAAAAAGAACAACCCCACAAGAACCCTGAAAGTGGCTCCTGTGAAAAACGCCACCACAGACTTGACGGTTTCACCGAAACCGTCAGAATTATCAGCGTTAGACTTGCGGCGTTTAGAGGGCTTCTTCCCGGGGTCGACGTCATCATCACTCTCCGGGAGTTTTCCTCCGGAGCGGCGACGGCGGTTGCCGCCGGGTTCCCCGTTGCCGGAGGAATCCTTATTGCCACCAGTATTTTCCGGAAGTATTAAACCGCGAGGAGACGACATATCATCGTACAGCCCCACTTCAGGGGCATAGTCTTTATAATGATGCAAGATATTTCAATTTAAAAAACGATTAAACAACAAATTACCCAATTGAGTCGGGCACCGAAGATGTTTGCTCCGGTGTGGTGGATTTCAGTTCCGTGTCAACGCCGTCACTTTCAACGGAGGAACCCGAAGGTGCCACCGCCGGCACCGAATCATTCTCATTAGAAAGATTAGCCGAATCGGTATGCGCCCTGTTTTCTTTCGGCAAAGAATGTTCCAAAGGATCGAATCCGGTGTAAATCGAAGCCACATAATATCCCTCTCTCCTGTTCACCTCAATATCCCTCAGGCTTGGGTTCACAATGATAGGCATACCGGTGTCGACATACTTCACCAAATCCAAAATATTTTCATTAGCCAAGCGAATGCAGCCATGGCTTGTTCTTTTTCCCACAGACCAGGGGGACCCGGTTCCGTGGATGCCCACCTGCGTGGTTACCGGAGAGATTATACGCACGAAACGCGGGCCGAATACGCCCTTTTCAGGGTGAGTGACACCATCATCGTCGGTGTAGAGCCATTCCCGGCTGTCGTAAACGCCACCGGCGGTGAAGAAGCCCTCCGGAGTGCGGCAGTCGGCTTTCTTATGTTTTGTGCCATAGTTGCGGGCGCACGCCATGCGATATGCACGTTTCACATTGCCATATTTGTCGTATAGAATCACGTGCATTGAAGCTTTATCCACCACAATGAAATGGTTATATTCATTGTTGAGCAGTTTCTCGCAATACTCGAGATTCTCCCGCGCCATACGCGGAAGAATGCCGGAATAATACTTGGCGCTATGCGGCGAAGACTTCATGAAATCCAAAGCCGCATCGGCGTTAGCAAAACGATGTTTCGGTCCCTTACTCTTCGTTTCCTCTTTCGAGGGCAAAGAATCCGCAGGCAGGAAAACTATGGAATCCCCCACCTCCGCACCGTCAGCGTCTGACGATGAATCATGATTACGAGAACAAGAAACAAAAAGCGAGCATGCCGAAACAGAGAGAATACACGCCACTTTCATCATTCTCATGCTAAAACTGTTGGTCATTCTACTAGAGTCTTTTTAACAGTGTTATTTTACTACGTTTAGGTGCCTCATTCAAGATTAGTCCACGTAAAAAAACAGGTCAAAAATCAAACATACACCCGGAGCTATAACAATCTCCTTAAAACTAGTGCAAAGATAATAAAAAACATATAAACAGCAATCAAGGAAAGGCATAATAATTTTGTTGTTTGGGAAATAATTGCTAATTTCGCAACAGATGGAAAGGAAATTAATATTAATCGGATTAATCGCTTTGCTATGGATATGGCTGAGCTGCTACGTAATCATCAATGGTAGTGGCAGTTTATTGTACCGCCTATTTGTAGTGGCGGCATCGGCTATCATAATATTCGTTCCAATATGGAAAAAGTATATTAGAAAAAAATGAACGACTCCACATCAAAAAAAGATATATTAGGAAAAATCAACAGTCCGTCGGACCTACGCTCAATGAGCGTGGATATTTTGCCGGAAGTATGCGAAGAGATACGCTCATGCATTTTGAAGAATCTGAGCTGCAATCCGGGACACTTTGCTTCATCAATGGGTGCTGTGGAAATCACAGTGGCGCTACACTACGTATTCAACACCCCCCGCGACAGGATAGTATGGGATGTGGGGCATCAAGCCTACGCGCATAAGATTCTCACCGGACGCCGCGACAAATTCGACAACCTCCGCAAGTTAGGGGGCATCAGCGGCTTTCCCAATCCCCATGAGAGCGAATACGACACATTCATCGCCGGACACGCATCCAACTCAATATCAGCGGCTTTGGGGTATGCCATCGCCGACATGAACACCCCGGAGAACAGAGACAGAAAAACCGTGGCGGTGATAGGCGACGCGTCAATAAGCGGAGGTCTGGCATTTGAAGGGCTCAACAACGCCTCCAACAATAAAAACAACGTACTTATCGTCTTGAACGACAACGACATGTCTATCAACGACAATGTCGGAGCGTTGCACCGCTATCTCTCCAGCCTCACCACCTCCAAAGGATACAACCGATGGCGCAACCGCGCGTACCAACGGCTGAAAAAACTCGGGCTGGTGTCGGAAAAGGGACGCGGACTGGTTCTCCGCTTCAACAACAGCGTAAAGGCCCTCATCGCGGGGAAACAGAATATCTTCGAGGGCTTGAATATCAGATATTTCGGACCATTCGACGGGCACGACATCAAGAAATTGGTGAAAGTGCTTAATGAAATCAAGGATATGGAGGGACCTCGAATCCTCCACATAAAAACGATAAAAGGGAAAGGATTCCCGGCGGCGGAGGAGGATCCCGCCACATGGCACGCTCCCGGGAAATTCGACCCGACCACCGGAGAGCGAAGCGCCAAGAAATCGGATGCTCCGTTATGGCAGGAGGTGTTTGGCAAAACACTCGTGAATCTCGCCGAAAAGAATGATAAAATCATGGGAATCACGGCAGCCATGCCCTCCGGCACATCCATTTCAAAAATGTTGGATTGTTTTCCCGAACGCACTTTCGATGTGGGCATTTCCGAGGGACACGCTGTGACATTCGCCGGAGGACTCGCCGCCGGAGGTAAACATCCATTCGTGGCTATATATTCATCCTTTCTACAACGCGCCTACGACAACATCATCCACGATGTATCCATCCAAGGACTACCTGTGACATTCTGCATTGACCGTGCGGGATTGGTGGGCGAGGATGGAGTGACGCACCACGGAGTGTTTGATTTAGCGTATCTCAGCATAATCCCCGGCATGACGGTGGCATCCCCCACCACAGAGGAGGACTTACGCGACATGGTATACACAGCCTCCGAACACAACGGACCCATGGCGATACGTTACCCACGTGGGAAAGTATCGCACCCCGACTTCGGGAACTCCTACAAGCTCATTCCCATAGGGAAAGGGCGCACAGTGATAGATGCCCCGGAAAGCGAGGTGGCTGTGGTGACAATAGGACCGGTATGCACCGATGCCAAAGAGGTGGTGGAGCGTCTTCGCGAGGAGGGGAAATCCATAGCTCTCTACGATATGCTATGGCTTAAACCCATCGACACCGAAATGCTGCGCCGAATCACCGAGCGGCACCCACGCATCATCACAATTGAGGACGGCACCGTCAATGGCGGATTGGGGAGCGCGGTGGCGGAATACATTATCCTCCACAACCTTTCCAACAGAATCACCAAAATGGGCGTACCTGACAAATGGATACACCATGGCAGTGTGGAACAACTTCGCCATATTTGCGGTTATGATAAAGAGGGCATACGCCAATGCATTCTAAATAATCTACCAAAGGAAGGATAAGGAGAATCATATATGAAAATAGTGATCGCAGGCGCCGGCGAAGTGGGGACCCACCTCGCGAAGATGTTGAGCAACGAACAGCAAGACATCATTCTTTTGGATTCCAACCAAGCCGCGCTCGACAACATCGACAGCAACTACAATTTGATGACATGGAAAGGCTCCACTTCATCAATGAACACTCTGCGCGACATTGGAGTGAGCAACTGCGACCTATTTATCGCCGTCACACCCTACGAGACAAAGAATATCACATCGTGCACAATAGCAAAAGCCCTCGGCAGCAAAAAAACCGTGGCGAGGATAGACAACCACGAGTTTATGCTGCCGCAAAACAAAAGGGTGCTGTCGAATATGGGTGTCGACGATGTGATTTACCCCGAGAACCTCGCTTCGATGGAGATAGCGACCTCACTGGAACATAACTGGACGCGCTATTGGGGCGACCTACACAAGGGGGAGCTTATGATTTTAGGTGTGAAACTGCGCGCCAACTCCAAACTCGCCAACTGCGAGCTACGCAATCTGCCGGTGCAGTCACACAACTTCCACATTGTGGCGATAAAACATGAGCAGACCACCATCATCCCCACCGGTTCCGACATTATAAGTCCAGACGACATTGTTTACTTCATCACCACGAAAGAACACGTGGCGGAGATACGTGAGCTATGCGAAAAAACGCAACGCCCCATAAGAAGTATCGCCATTGCGGGGGCTTCGAGAATAGGACTTCGCTTCTCCCTCCAATATCACGAAAAATACGACATAAAAATCATAGAGTCAGACATTTCCAAATGCGAGTACGCTGCTGAACTACTTCCCTCATGCGAAGTGGTGTGCGGCGATGTGCGCAATGTGGAACTGCTGCGCGACAACAATCTATTCCGCTACGATGCGTTCATGGCGCTCACCGGGAGTTCGGAGACCAATATCCTCGCCTGCCTGACAGCGAAAGAGTTCAATGTGGCGAAGACAATTGCGGAGGTGGAGAACATCCAATTTATCCCACAAGCTGAGAAATTGAACATCGGCACCATCATCAACAAGAAATTGCTGGCATCCAGCAGAATATTCAAGATACTCCTCGACGCCGACACCGACAACTCCAAGTGCTTGACACTGGCGGATGCCGAGGTCGCCGAAATACAAGTGAAAAAGGGGGCAAATATCACAAAGAGAGTGGTACGCGACCTCCACCTGCCCTACGGAATGACATTGGGAGCATACATACGCGACGGCAGATGCCACCTTATCGACGGATCCACCCAAATAGAGGTCGGCGACTATGTGGTAGTGTTCTGTCTCACGGGGCTGCTCCACAAAATAGAGAAATGGTTTAATTAACAGACACTTTAATCGTCACATTGTTATATGATTCAGCAGATGAGATTTAAGCCACTTGTCAACGTGGTGATGCTGCTCCGTATGATCGGCTGGCTTCTAATCATAGAGGCGGGCTTCATGCTCATACCATTGGTGTCGGCGATAATATACAACGATAGTGAGATTTCCGATTTCGCCATATCATCGGGGTTCACCGCCGCGGTGGGATTCATTCTCATGCGATTAAAGCCCCGTTCACGCGACATGGGGAAACGCGAAGCCATCCTACTCACCTCCATGACATGGATCATCCTCTCTTTGTTCGGAATGATACCATTTCTGTTGAGCGGGACACACCCCGGAGTGACCGACGCATTCTTCGAAAGCATGAACGGCTTCACCACCACCGGAGCGTCGGTGCTCACCACGGTAAAAAGCGTTTCCCACTCAATTCTATTGTGGCGCAGCATCCAGCAATGGATCGGCGGAATGGGAATCATCCTCTTCACCCTGGCGATAGTCCCCATGCTTAATAACCAAGGGGGCATGTTTCTATTCAACGCGGAGGTGACAGGCATCACACACGACAAACTGCGTCCACGCATAAGCTCCACCGCCAAAGGGTTATGGATGGTGTACATCACACTCACCGCCCTACTGATTCTTCTCTTCGCATTCTCCGACATGAACCTGTTTGAGGCGATATGCCAAGGGCTGTCGACCATGTCGACAGGAGGATTCTCCACACGCGACATGAACTTTGAAGCGTGGGGGTCGATGTATGTGAAAATCGTAGCCACGATATTCATGGCGATCGGCGGTGTGAATTTCGCACTTCTATACAAAGCCTCCATGGGTAAGTTCAAAGACCTCGTCCGCAGCACGGTGCTGCGGTGGTATCTCGCCATAATTGTTATCTCGTATCTTCTTTTAGCGATAAATATCCTGCTGAACGGAGCGTACCAAAGCATTGAAGATATCACAATAGATCCGCTGTTCCAAGCGGTGTCCACGATTTCCTCCACCGGCATATCAGAGCCGGACTTCCAGAATTGGGGGTCACTGTCCACCATAGTGCTGGTGGTGATGATGTTCACAGGAGCATGCGCCGGCAGCACCTCCGGCGGAGCGAAATTAGACCGCATGGTGATAATGTTCAAGTTCATTAAAAATGAATTTTTCAAGCTCATGCACCCCAACAATGTGACCACGGTGTCCATCAACGGGAAAGGGACATCATATATGATGGTACAGAAAGTTTTGGCGTTTCTGTGTCTGTATGTGATAGTAATATTCGTAGGAGGCACACTACTCACATTCTGTGGACTACCGCTGAAAGAGAGTTTTTTCTATTGTCTGTCGTGTATCAGCAACACCGGCATAGGCACCGACATCGTGGGAATAGGAGGGGGCTTCTCCACTATCCCCGACATCGCCAAATGGATACTCTCCGGAGTGATGCTTGTGGGACGTTTGGAACTATACACCGTTCTGCTGATATTCACACCTATTTTTTGGGAGAAATAAAGCAATAAAAGAATGATTATAAACGTTATAAACTAATTATATTAACTCTTAGAATCATGAACAAACGTGAATACAAGAAAGCTGTGACCATGTTGGGGAGCAGCGTATGCGTAGAGATTTTCAACATCAGTTGCACCACTCCCGGCATTGATAAAAATGCCACAGATGCGGCAATCTCACAAGTGTGGAACGCAATGATTGAAGCAAATAAGGGTGCCAACATCTCTTTCGGCAAAGGAGTGAAGAAATTCGCCGATCCCCAGACATTCCGCAAAGAGAGAAGCAAATATTACAAAGCATTGTTCCAAAAACTAAGCAGCGACTTCTCGGCACAAATCGACGAAGCGCTCAAAGTAGTGAACAAAGCCACATCAGAAGTAAAGAAATAAGCGCTGCGGATGAATATTTGGGGAAGAGCGCTGCGCGCACTGGGATGGGAATTGGATTTCAGCATCCCACTACCTGACAAATGCGTGATATGCGTGGCGCCACACACCTCAAACTGGGACTTCATACTCGGCATCAGCGCATACTATTCCATAGGGAGGAAAGCCAACTTTCTAATGAAAGAGGGATGGTTTTTCTTCCCTATGAAGTATCTGTTCAGGAGATTGGGCGGGATAGCGGTACCGCGTGCCAAGGGATCCCGTCTGACCGATGCCATAGTTGCTGATTTCCAACAGAAAGAATATGTCAACCTGGCGGTGACACCCGAAGGAACGCGAAGCTATCAACCGGAATGGCGCAAAGGCTTCCTATATATCGCCATAGGCGCTAAAGTGCCGCTGCTCCTCGGAGTGCTCGACTACAAGCATAAACGCATAGAAATAAAGGAGAGCTACACCCCCACCGGCGACATAGCCACTGATATCCAACGAGTGAAGGAGTTCTATAAAGACGCCGCGCCATTGGCGCGCTATCCGGATAAATTCACGACATGAGTTCTTCACACCGAAAGCTAAGAGATAGAAACAAGAAACGATGGACAAAAGCTTAAACATAGCACTATTCCCCCTTGAAATTAAATGGGGCGACAAAGAGACTAACCTCACACACGTGGCAGAGGCGATGCGACGACTACACCCGGCGACAGATTTAGTTATCCTTCCCGAAACATTCTCCACGGGATTCATCACCTCGAAGGATAAAGAGGAAGTGAGGAAATATGCCGAGCGCAACACCGGAGCGACAATCGACTACGTGAAGAGATTGGCAGCCGAACACGGCGTGGCAATAGCCGGAAGCTTCATTGCAAATTCCGGAGGATCACTCTATAACAGAGCATTTATCATTGAGCCCTCAGGCGAAGAGACATTCGCCGACAAGAAACACCTTTTCACCATGGCTGGAGAGGATAAGATATTCTCCCACGGCTACGACAGGCTCTCGGTGCGCTACCGCGGATGGAATCTTGCGATGGTGATATGCTACGACATTAGATTCCCGGTATGGTGCAGAAATGTCGGAAACGAATATGATGCGCTGATAGCTGTGGCCAACTGGCCCACGGTGAGGGTCGACGCATGGAACCAACTACTCAAAGCACGCGCCATAGAGAATGAAGCATACGTATGCGCAGTGAACTGCAAAGGAACGGACCTCAACGATTTCATCTACGACGGAGCGTCGGCGGTGATAGACTTCAAAGGTAAAGAGATATCAAAACCATCAGAAACAAGTCCGTTCATCTACGCATCACTCGAGATGGAGAAATTATCACGCTTCCGCGAGAAATTCCCGGCGTGGAACGATTCAGACTCATTCAAACTTCTATGAAAACAAAATCAGTGTACTTCTGCAGCAATTGCGGATACGAGAATCCGAAATGGCTTGGCAAATGCCCCGGGTGCGGCGAATGGAATACGTTTGTGGAGCAGGTGGTGACACCTGCAAAAAGTGCCTCGAAAGCATCAGGTATGTTCAAAGGGGAGAGTTCCAAACCTGTGAAAATATGCGATATAGACCCACAGGAACAGCCACGCATCAATATGCCCAGCACCGAGCTCAACAGAGTGCTTGGCGGCGGACTGGTGAAAGGTTCTCTGACTCTTATCGGGGGAGATCCGGGCATAGGCAAGTCAACACTCCTGTTGCAGAATATACTGAGTATGCGCGGACGCAATATCCTATACGTGTCGGGGGAGGAAAGCGAGACGCAACTGAAAATGCGCGCCGACAGAATCGGCAAAGTTGCGGAAAACGTTTACATCCTATGTGAGACATCACTGGAGAACATCCTCAACCAAGCCAAGAATATGCCGATAGGGTTAATGGTAATAGACTCAATCCAAACCATAGCCACCACGGAGATGGAATCCACCGCCGGGAGCATCAGTCAAGTGCGTGAATGCACGGCGCGCATTCTCCGTTATGCCAAAGAGACGGGAGTGCCGGTGATATTGGTGGGGCATATAAACAAAGATGGCATGATCGCCGGACCTAAAGTGCTTGAGCATATCGTCGACACCGTGCTACAATTCGAAGGTGACCGACAGAATCTCTACCGTATTCTCCGCCCTATAAAAAACCGCTTCGGCTCCACCAACGAAATAGGCATCTATGAAATGGTGTCGGCGGGACTACGTGAGGTGAAAAACCCCTCTGAAATGCTTCTCTCGCCGAACCGGACAGAGAATATGTCGGGGATATCCATAGGAGTCACCACTGAAGGCAACAGACCGTTTCTTGTGGAGGTTCAATCACTTGTGAGCACGGCGGCATACGGCACACCTCAACGCTCAGTGACAGGCACCGACCCACGCCGGCTCAATATGCTGTTGGCGGTGTTGGAGAAACGCGCCAAATTCAAATTGGCGCAGAAAGATGTCTTCCTCAATATCGCCGGAGGATTGAAAGTGTCGGATCCGGCACTTGATTCAGCGATAATCGCGGCGATAATGTCGTCCAACTTCGACATAGCAATCAGCGAAGGTATAGCGATGGTGGGAGAGATCGGACTGTCAGGCGAGATACGCACAGTGACGCGCATAGACCAACGGGTGGCGGAGGCTCAAAAGTTAGGCTTCAACACCATAATCATTCCCAAGTCCAACCTCAAAGGGATGAAAGGGAAATTCAAAATCGACATTATCGAAGTAGGGAAAGTGGAGGAACTCCTCAGCAATCTATTCGCATAAAGAGATATCCATCCGAGAGCCACTCAGCACAAGCCACGGCGGAACTCCGCGAGTGTTATCGCGGTAGCCGTCGCCACATTTAGCGACTCGCTCGTAGGTTCACCGGGGGGATAAGAGGGTATCAGCAATGCTGACGTGATTTTACGTCTCAGTTCCGGCGACACACCCCTACCCTCACTTCCCATCAATACAAACGCAGGAGAGGGTAGCGGCTTGCGGTATATATTCTCCCCCTCAAGGAGGAGTCCGCACACGGGTATGTCGTATTCATCAATCAAAGATGCGAGATCCACATAAAAAACACGTTCCCTCGCCAACGCGCCCATGGTTGATTGGATAGTCTTGGAGTTATAGAGATCCACGGTGGTGCGCGAACAGAATATCTGACGCACGCCGAACCAATCAGCCAATCTTATAATCGTGCCCAAATTCCCCGGATCCTGCACTCCATCAAGCATTAGCGTTATGTCATTGGCAATAAGATGCCCATCCACACTCCATTCCGGCTTATGGAATACAGCCACCACACTTGGCGGGGTGGCTAAAGATGATATCTTGTTAAAATCCTGAGGAGAGGCTTCAAGCAACAATTCATCGGGCAAAGATGCCACGATATTCTGAATGGCGCCAGAATAAACATGATCGGCACGTACCACCAAATATTTCAACTTGAAACATGGGAAAGTATCAGCCACACATTTCTCCCCCTCCGCCATAAACAGAGACTCCGCATCACGGTTCTTTTTAAGCTTCAGCGAAGCTATAAACGACACTTTTGCCTTTGAAATCTTCATAAGAATCACTCAATTACCATGCAAAATTAACACACTTTTCCCATATATCCATTTTCCACGCATATTTTATCCACTTTCCCTTGCATTTTTCATCCATCAAGGCACACATATTTAATCCAGATCCTCACAAATATTTCATCCAGCTTTCCACACACATTTCCCACATTCCCACGGATAATTACCCGATGAGGAGAGAAGTCGGCAGGCTGAATAAGCAAAATATGTTTTACAACATATTTTGTTCAAAAAAAGAGAAATAGCGATGCCAATGGCTGAATAAATTGTTAACTTTGTGGTCAGACTTTGAAATGCTTTAGGTAAGATAATTCAAAGAGAGAAGAGATACAGGAAAAATATTAAACTCTAATCGTTTATAAGATAGTGAAATATGTAGGAGCCCACGTAAGTGTGGAGGGCGGTATGAACAATGCGCCCCAAAGGGCACACGAGATAGGAGCGAAAGCATTCGCTCTTTTTCCGGGATTTTCATCTCGGTGGAGTTCACCGACCCCCAAACCGGAAGTAATCAAAAACTTCAAAGAGAGATGTGAAGAGTACGGCTATCCCCCGCACCTCATCCTGGCACACAGCAACTTTCTAATCAATCTCGGTTCTCCCGATGAGGAGAAACGCGCCAAATCCTTGGAATCATTCATTGCGGAGCTGAAGCGATGCCGTATGCTCGGCATCACACTGCTCAACTTCCACCCCGGCAGCCACTTGAAACAGATAAGCACCGAAGAGTGTCTGCATAATATAGCCGTGTCTGTCAATAAAGCCCTCTCCGAGGTGGAGGGGATAACAGCCGTGCTTGAGAATACCGCCGGGCAAGGGAGCAATCTCGGATTTGAGTTCGGACAATTGGCACAGATTATTTCCGAAGTGGAGGATAAAAGCCGCATCGGAGTATGTATCGACACTTGCCACGCCTACAGTGCCGGATATGATTTAGCCACCGAAGAGGGGTATGAAAAGGTGTGGAATGAATTTGACTCCACCATAGGCTTTGAATACCTGCGCGGAATGCATATAAATGACGATATGCGTGAGTTGGGATCGAAAATAGACCGCCATGCATCCTTGCTCAAAGGGACCCTCGGTGAGGCATTTTTCGAGAAATTGATGAACGACCCACGTTTTGACAACATTCCGTTGATTTTGGAGACCCCCGACGACTCTATATGGGCGCAAGAAATCGAATGGCTATACAGCAAAGTGAAATAAGCGACTCAGCAGAACGAGTGACAGCGTGAAATAATCAATATCGAAAACACGTCAATATCAATTGACATATCAATATTAATAACACATCAATATAATAACACAAAGAATACCAAGATATGAGAACTAAACCTGATTTAGGCTTTTGGAAGCTATGGAATCTGAGCTTCGGATTTTTCGGAGTGCAGATAGCATACGCTCTCCAAAGTGCCAACGTGTCGAGAATATTCGCTACTATAGGAGCGGATCCGCACGATTTAAGCTACTTCTGGATACTTCCCCCCTTGATGGGCATGATAGTCCAACCGATAGTCGGCAGCTTAAGCGACAAAACATGGAACAGATTCGGACGACGTCTCCCCTACTTGATTGTAGGAGCGGTGGCGGCGGTGATAGTTATGTGTCTACTCCCCAACGCCGGAAGCTTCGGGCTCACAATCTCCGGAGCCATCATCATGGGGCTGATAGCGTTGATGCTCCTCGACACTTCCATCAATATGGCGATGCAACCCTTCAAAATGCTTGTAGGCGACATGGTCAACGAGAAACAAAAGGGGAAAGCGTACTCCATCCAAAGCTTCCTATGCAACGCCGGAAGTATCGTGGGGTTCATCTTCCCCTTCTGCCTGGCATGGATTGGAATTGAATCGACAGCACCCGAGGGTGTGGTGCCGCCATCGGTGGCATGGTCGTTCTATATCGGAGCAGCCATATTAATATTGTGCGTGATATACTCTTTGGCGAAAATCAAAGAATGGCCGCCGCAACTCTACAATGAATACAATGGAGTGGAAGAGGTCAAAGAGGAGACCACCAAGGAGAAGAGCAATGTCATCAAGCTGTTGGCGAAAGCGCCCAGCACCTTCTGGACAGTGAGCATCGTACAGTTCTTCTGTTGGATCGCATTCCTATTCATGTGGACCTACACCACCGGAGCCATTGCCACAAAAGCGTTTGACACTCCCACTGTCGATAGAGTGACAGGGCTCAATATCACCGATGCCAACGGCAACAACAGCTCATTCAGTGCCAACTACATTCTTGTGAATGATGAATTGGCGGTTGAAAAGGGCAAAATTGTCAACGAGAACGCCATCAACGACCTCTCCGGCAACGTGACAATCACCACAGCATCTATCTTCACAAAGGATAAACAAACAGGGAAGATGGTGAGCGAAGACTCGGAAACCAAAACCATCGCCGATCCCAAACAAGCATGTTTCTCCACAAAAAAGGATCTTGACACGACATCGAAGGAATACAACGCCGCCGGCGACTGGGTAGGTATTCTCTTTGCGGTGCAAGCAGTTGGATCAGTGGTGTGGGCGGTGATGCTTCCGAAAATCGGCAGCAGAAAGTTCTCCTACTCCGCAAGTCTTATCATCGGAGGTATAGGATTCATCCTCACAGGATTCATCTCCAACCAATATCTTCTTTTCATACCATTCCTGATGATAGGATGCGCATGGGCAGCAATGCTTGCATGGCCCTTCACCATCGTGACAAATTCACTCAAGGGTGGCAACATAGGCACATACCTTGGACTGTTTAACTGTTCAATCTGCCTACCTCAGATTGTAGGTGCGCTCCTCGGCGGACATATATTGTCGCTCTTCAGTGTGGAGGGTGAGGTGGCTCCGCAATATGTGATGATGATAGTGGCGGGAGTGTCGTTGATTATCGGCTCCCTATGCGTAGGTTTCATCAAAGAGGGCACGAAAGAATAAAGCACTCGAAACTAACGTTCCAATCTATGCGGCTTAATCTCTCCACACCGCTGAGATTGGAACGTTTTCAATTTATCAAGCACGCATTGGGAATGATATAACTGAATCACTAACCCCCCGAACCAACCAAATAAAACTGATACCACATTTCTAAAAAATTTTCAAATCTAATATGGAAATTATCAACAAAATAGATGAACAACTTAGCGACAAGTTGGAACTACTTTCCAACAATAAGCTGATAAAAGTCGCCCTCAACCTATACCTTGAAGACTTAGATAACAACTGGGATAAGGAGGAATACAAGTGGATAGCGGTGCAATGTTTTCAAAACAATTGGGATGAAAGCAAATCAGGCAGTGCATTCGCCGCTATGCTTGAAAGCTCATTGTCAAAAACAGGCAACCTACTGGCTTCCAGATCCTACCCACGCGATACGATTCTATTCTTTGCTAAGGTTGAGCCTGAAGAAACAAAAAAGATGTTTTTGGATCTCTTCAATGAGAGCGAGGATCTGTATTCTCGTTATCAAAGGTTTATCGAAAAGGCGGAATATATTCGCAGTAAGCATGATAACGGAAAGGTAAGCAAGCATTTCCAAAACACTAACGCGGTGAGCACATATCTGTGGTTGCGCTACCCTGAGAAGTATTACATATACAAATACACTGAATACAAGAAAGTTGACGAAAAGTTTGGTTTAGGAATTTCATTCAAATCTACCGGCGAAGTCACCGAAATGCTGAAAGGGTTCAAACTATACGACTACCTTAACCCGATTTTGCGCGGCAACGCCAAATTGGTTAACGCCCTCCGCAATAAGATTTCTCAATCCGAAAGCTATTACAACGATGCGCAACTACGCACTGCGACTTTCGATTTTGGCTTTTGGGTAAGCCGCTATTTTGAACCATCTAAAGTCACAATACCCAAAATGTCACCCTTCATTGAAAAAACCATAGAACTCCTTAAAGCCAATAAAAACGTAGTGCTTACAGGAGCGCCCGGCACAGGCAAAACTTATATGGCTAAAGCCATCGCAACTGAAATGGACGCGGTTATTAAGTTTGTACAATTCCACCCATCCTATGACTACACCGATTTCGTAGAGGGATTGCGTCCTGTTGAAAAAGGGAATGGTCAAATCGGCTTTGAACGCAAAGATGGTGTGTTCAAAGAGTTTTGTGGCGAAGCAATCAAGAACCTTGAAGATTCAGCTAAAACGATTGAAACCCTTGATAACGAATTGTCGTGGCAAGAACGACTCGAACAATTCGTTGAAGATGCCATTGACAATAACACTCCGTATAAAACCACCAATGGCAGCGAGTTTACCATAATCGGCATAAACAATCATACTATAACGGTAAAAAACGAACATAACGAAAAGACAAGTGAAATCAGTGTTAACGCCGATGAAATACTCAAATTGCTCAATGATGACACTACTCTTCAAAATGTCCGTGACATTAAGAAGGCATTCGGACGCAAGTATGGGGCGCAACCTGATTCCTATGCATTCGTAATAGTTAATGCTCTGCGCAAACTACCAAAGAAAACGAAAGCCACTACGATTGCAACTCCAGTAAAGCGCAAGAACTTCATCCTTATCATTGATGAGATTAACCGTGGTGAGGCATCAAAAATTTTCGGCGAACTATTCTATGCCATAGACCCTGGCTATCGTGGTGACAATTCGATGTGTGTTCAAACACAATATCAAAATCTTGTGCCTGAAACCGATGTTTTCTCCAAAGGTTTTTATGTGCCTGACAACGTGTACATATTGGCGACAATGAACGATATTGACCGCTCCGTTGAGAGTATGGATTTTGCAATGCGCAGACGTTTCACATGGCAGGAGGTCCAACCATCAGACACCGACTATATGCTTGATTCCATGGACATCATGTTAGCATCAGAAGCAAAGCAGAGAATGAACAGTCTCAACAAAGCGATCGCCACCACCGACGGTCTTGGTTCCGCATATATGATAGGACCAGCTTACTTTTTGAAACTGAAAGACTATAACGGTGATTTCGATAAACTATGGAAATTAAACATCGAACCCCTACTTAGAGAATATCTTCGTGGATTCCGTAGGGTCTCTGACATAATGAAGTTATTCATGACAGCCTACTCTAACGGAAACAGCCAAACACAAGGTGAGACTATAGCGGAAACCAATGAGAATTAATCTGACAGACAACAATTGGGGCACTTCTGAAGCGACAATGTTTCAAAGAAGTGATATCACCGCTCTTTTTAGGATTGCGGATATGAAACTTAGCGACCTATGCGAAAAATGCCGGAACCTTTTGGTTTTTCCGCACTCCATCAGCCTATCCAATGATCAAATCGAAAATTCACCAATATTGAGCATCACAAACACCTCAGACCCCGATACTGTTACCATTAAAACCGGCAACATTATGGGGTTTATTGGGGTTGGCAACCTGCAAGTGAAAATCCGTTCTCGTTTTGACAATGGTCGCACGGACTATTTTTTGCACTATATGCTGCAAAAAGTGCTATCATTCAACATATTTGATTTAAATCACAGCAATGAGCATGAGGATATTCTCGATATGATGATGTTCTTGTTTCCATATCTGCTTAAGAACGCCATGCGCCAGGGGATTTACCGCGAATATCAGCAGTATGTGTACAACGATTCAAATATGAAAGGACCACTGAATGCCAACCGCCACATTAAGCAGAACCAAATTTTTATTGGGAATATCGCATATTCAACACGTGAATACAGCTTAGACAATAGTTTGACCGAACTGATTAGGCATACCATTGAATTTATGCGCCTACGGAAATATGGTCACGCCATACTTGACATTGACAGCGAAACCACCGAGAATGTGTCAAGTATCATAGCACATACACCACAATACAATACGGGTGACCGCAACCAAGTAATTCAAAAGAATTTACGCAGTAAGACACATCCTTATTATACAGAGTATAAACCGCTTCAAAGTCTATGCTTGCAGATACTCCGTATGGAAGAGGTAAAGTATGGAGAGAGCGATGAGGAGATATATGGCATATTGTTTGATGGCGCATGGCTTTGGGAAGAATATATCAATACAATTCTTTGTAAGCAAGGTTTTTCTCACCCGGAGAATAAAATCGGCAAAGGGGCAATCTATCTTTTTAGAGATAGCCGTGACGGCAAAATCGTCAATAGTGGTCGTCGTTATCCTGATTTTTACAAAGAAGGATTTGTGCTCGATGCAAAATACAAACGTCTTGGGAGCTATGATAAAGTTTCATTAGTCGACCGCAACGACATACACCAAGTTATGGCATATATGTATACGCTCAATGCGAATCATGGCGGCTTTGTAGCTCCGTTGACAAATCCTCTGATAACACCGCCTACATCTCATATTAAAGGATCTGAAGCCACGATATCAATCTTTGGCATCGAAATCAGCAAAGTAAGTAGTTCTTACAGTAAGTTCTGCTACGATATGCAAGCAAAGGAACAATCATTCATAAGCAGCATTAATCAAGGATAACAGAAGGAGTTCCTCAAAACTATTTATTCCATGTCGGTAAGATTTTTGAAGTCACGTATGGTTTTCCGCATTACTATCGCAGATGATATTAAAGCGACAAATAACGCACCGGAGATAAACCATACTTTATAATGAGCAAGGTTCCAAAGATGAGATAGCAGCAACGTGAAGAACATAGTTAAATATGCGCACCATAGAATGATAGCAGCCGTAGGTCTACTTTAAGCCAAAACACATACGCATCCATCTGTAATTGCAGTGTTGTACAGCTTTAGTTATAAGCATGGGACCATATATGCCGCAAACCACATTGAGCACATAGAAGAAATAGAATAGATGTTCGTTATAGCACAATTTTTTCCAAAGAATAAGTTCAACAAACGCTTGAAAGATGAGCGACAGCAGATATACTTGATATATGTTGTCACGGAATGAGCTAAACAGATTTGGGAGGTGTCGCGCCAGAAGCATACTCATTGAGCACATGGCGAGGATTCCAGCCATCGAAGTAATCAGTGGCACGTCAAAGTAAAATAG
>CAYQMV010000005.1:0-53866 GCA_964418705.1 uncultured Sangeribacter sp. | reverse complement strand
AAAAATCAGCGTTATGAGCAGTAAATTACAAGATCTGGTAGGGAGATACCGTCAGCTTGGGATAGACCGTCAGCTGGATTATGACAAGTTTTACTTGTACTCAATTATCACCCATTCAACGGCAATTGAGGGATCCACCATTACAGAACTTGAGAATCAGATAATGTTCGACAATGGCATCTCTATAAAGGGGAAAAGCTTGATTGAGCAAAATATGAATCTCGATTTGAAAGCCGCCTACGAGCGATGCATGGTATTTGCCCGTAATCATGAAGATGTTACGATAGACAGGCTAAAAGAATTGTCGGCGTTGACGATGAAAAACACCGGGGCTGTTTATCACACAATGCTCGGCGATTTCTCTTCGGCGAATGGTGATTTGCGTTTGGTGAATGTCTCGGCAGGCGTTGGCGGCAAATCTTATATGAGCTACAACAAAGTGCCGTTGAAGCTATAAGAGTTTTGCGATGAACATAATGAGCGGAGACATCACTCAGCTAAAATGTCATTGGATGATTTGTATGATTTGAGCTTTGACGCACATTTCAATCTTGTGACCATTCACCCATGGGCTGACGGAAACGGCAGAGTGTCGCGGCTTGTGATGAACTGGTTGCAATTTGAGTTCGGACTAATTCCTTCGCGCATTCTCAGCAATGAAAAAGAGGAGTATATTAAAGCTCTTGCTGCCACTCGCGAGAATGATGACCTTACAATTTTCCGGCAGTATATGCGTGGGGTTGTTGAGCGACAGCTGACTCAAGAGATTGAGACATATCAAAAGAATTTCGCTGACGATTTATCCATGGAATTGGAAAAGACGTTGGAAAAGACATCAGATAAGGTTGTCGCATTGTTGCGTGAAAATCCTCGTCACTCAGCACGCACTCTCGCCGCCGCCATTGGGATATCAGCCAAAGGGGTTGAGAAACAGTTGGCGAAGCTGAAAGCCTCCGGCAAAATCACCCGTGTCGGTTCCGCCAAAGGTGGCTCATGGCAAGTGAATTAAAGTCATGCCGTGGGCTGATAGGTAGCCGTCATTTCCCCTCGTATGGTTGGGGAGCGCCGTAGCGCGTACTGATCATTCCGGGGAGGACATCGAGTGCGGCGAGATCGGCATCGGAGATGCGGAAATCCACATCGAGGTTGCTTTTTATATGATTGGGGTTGGTGCTGAGTACTATGGGGTTGAATCCATGCTGCATGGAATAGCGGATGCAAAGCTGAGCCGGTGTGACACCATATTTCACGGCATAGCGGCGTATTTCCTCCTTATCCATAAGGAAATTAGTACACAGAGTGCTGTAGCCCATCAGAGATATGCCATGTTTCCGGCAATATTCCGCAAGCGTGCGTGGATAATTTCCCACATGGCACTTGATTTGGTTGGCTGAGGGGAGGATTTCCGCCGCGGCAAGGATGTTCTCCACGTCGCAAACATCAAAGTTGGAGAGTCCGATACGTTTCACGGAGCCGCCAGCCACCACCCTCTCGAGCAGCCGCCATATTCTTTTATTCTCCTCGAAATAATGATTTTCTACAGGTTCACCCCATGGGCGCGGCGCATGGATTAGCAGTTGATCCACATAACCGAGATTCAGACGGCGAAGGGATTCCTCCACCGCCTCGGAGGCATCATCGGCATCCTTTATCATAGCCGACAATTTAGTTGTGACAAAAATCTCCTCACGTGGTATTCCGAAATCCCGTATGGCATCGCCAACGCTACGCTCGTTTTCATAGTCCGCGGCGGTATCAATATGTCGGTACCCCACCCTAAGCGCACTGCTGACCGCATTATAAGCCACCTCACCATCGGCAAGTTGCCATGTTCCAAATATCACTTCATTCATGATGCTGTCTCCTTTCCCAAAATTTAGTTCTAAATCTGTTTCCTCACTGTTGTCGGCATACATTTATTTCCAACGAAAGTAACGACCAATTTCCACCAATAGCGTGCTGAGATTAAGACTGTCGGCTTATACACTCTTTGGTGAAAGCGATGATATGTTTTGCAGCCCTTTCCGAAGCGACGGAATCGCCAAGCACCCGGCGCATGGTGCGATAGCCGGCGAGTTGACGGTCACGCTCGGGACTTGGTTGGAGGAGATGTCCGAGGGATTCGGCAATGGTGTCGCTGGTACACTTATGCACAAGAAGCTCCGGCACAATCTCATCATCAACAATGAGGTTCGGCAGAGAGACATATTTCACCTTCAACAGGCGCTCCATCACCTTATAGGAGAGCTTCTGACCATTAGCGCGGTAGCATACCACTTGCGGTGTACCGATCAACGCGGTCTCCAGAGTGGCGGTACCGGAAGTCACCAACGCCGCACGCGCATACTTCAAGAGTGTGTGAGTGGCTCCAAACACCACCTTCAAGCCGGGATCCTGCGCGCACTGTCTGTAGAACCGCTCCGGCATTGAGGGCGCCGCCGCGACCACATATTGGAACTCCGGATAACGGTGCGCCGCCTCAATCATCAAGCGCAAATTATTACGTATCTCTCCACGCCGCGAACCGGGGAGCAACGCTATCAGCGGCTTATCGAAATCAAGTCCCTGACGTTCACAGAAATACGCAGGCGAAGGAATACGCTTAAGCGACTCCTCTATCTCCTGTACCGATGGGTTGCCCACATATTTAACCTCGTAGTTGTGGCGGCGGCGATAATAAGTCTCCTCGAAAGGAAGGATGCTATACATCACATCGACATTCTTGCGGATATCCTTAATCCGCCACTCTTTCCACGCCCAGATTTTGGGAGAGATGAAATAATGCACCTTCACACCGCATTTATGCGCCGCAGCCGCCAACTTAAGGTTGAAGCCCGGGAAATCAATGAGAATCAACGCGTCGGGACGATATTTTTCCATGATAGAGCGCGTCCGCTTGAGCAAACCCAAGAGCCGCGGCAACGAACGCAGCACCTCACTGAAACCCATCACGTTCATTTTCTCGTAATGAATCTCAGGATCACAACCCGCGGTCTGAGCCATCAAATCGCCGCCAAGGAATCGGAACTCCGCATCCTTGTCGTTGGTCTTCAGCGAATTTATAAGCCGTGAACCATGCAAATCTCCCGAGGCTTCCCCAGCCACCAACATATACTTCATCCTATAATAGTTTACTTGCGCGTTGTATAATATACAACAACGCATAATATAAACGCTGTATAATATTAACAACGCATAATATAAACGCCGTATAATATAAACAACATTTGTAGCGTTTTTATTGTATGAACAGGCTAAGCATACTACCAATCAGCATAATCATCATTCTCCTTGGATTGATACCCACGGCATGCATTGATGACAGTTTCACCACTTCCTCCTCCGACATACTCTCGTTCTCGGTAGACACACTGTCATTCGACACCGTATTCACCGATGTCGGCACGCCCACAGCACGCCTACAGGTGTTCAATCATGCAAAAAAATCGGTGAACATCTCACAGATTAAATTCAAAAAAGAGAACACGAATTTCCAACTGAACGTGGACGGGCTGAGCGGTACAAGTTTCAACGACATAGAGATTCGCGGAGGCGACTCAATTTATATCTTTGTAGAATGCTATATCGACGCCACCAGTGGCAACGAACCATATTTAGTGGAGGATAAGCTTCAATTCATCACCAATGGAGTGGAGCAGACGGTGCAGGTGGAGGCATACGGCCAAAACGTGACCCGCCTGCGCAACACCACAATCACCACCGACACACGCTACACCGCCGACCGCCCCTACGTGGTGTTCGATTCCTTAGTGGTGGCTCCGGGAGCCACTCTCACCCTCGACCCCGGGACGCGCATGCTCTTCCACGACAAAGCGGCGCTGATAGTACACGGCACCCTCAACGCCACGGGAGACAAGGATAATCTCGTGCAACTGCGCTGCGACCGCCTTGACCGTGTGCTCACCGATGTGCCATACGACCTTATGTCGGGACAATGGGAGGGAGTGCGTTTCACCCCCGAAAGTTTTGATAATAAGATGGCGTTCGTGGATATGCGCTCCACAAGCAACGGCATCACCGTGGATTCATGCGGCAATCTTGACCGCCGCAAGCTTCTACTCGTGAACTCCTGGATACACAATTCATCCTCCACGGTGCTGAAATCACGATATGCGTGGGTGGACGCACACGGTGTTTGCTTCTCCGAGGCGCCTAATTCCGTAGTTAACCTCACCGGTGGCAAACATAACATGAGCCAATGCACCTTTGCCAACAATTATCTATTCTCAGGTGCCACGCTCCCCCTCCTCTGCCTGTCGCACCTGCTCCCCACTGAGGATGAGTCAAACACCGCCCCGGTCATGGAAGCCAACTTCAGCAACTCCATCATCTACGGCATGGGGGGCGCGGTGAACGTCGGAGACCTCAAAGACACCAATGTATGGTTTCGCAACGTGCTGTTCAACGAAAACGGAGAGGACGACGACCATTTCATCAATTGTCTATGGAACAGCGACCCTCTATTCCTCACCATACGCTCCGACTATCATTTCGACTACCACGTGAAAGTGGACTCCCCTGCCATCGAAGCGGGAGACAAATCATACGTCAGCGAGTACACACTCTACGATATTGAGGGGGTGAACCGTCTTCTCTACGGCAACCCCACCCTCGGAGCATACGCCGAAGAGAAAGAGGAGGAGTCAAAAAAGTAGAACCTCCACAATGATATTTTGAAAAACGGTGAAAAGACCTTGAATTAGAGGAGCGCTATGGTTTTATAAGGGGTGTTGATATTATTCAGAGCATTTTTCGCCGTCTGCAAGTCGGCGAAGATACCATAGAAGGCACTGCCGCTGCCACTCAAGGAGGCATATACTGCGCCATTGGCATACAAACTATTCTTAATTTCACGGCAATGGGGATGCATAAGGAAGAACGACCGTTCAAAATCATTGACAACGCATCCACGCCATTTATCAACGTCAAGAGAATATAGGGGAAGCAAAGTCCCCTCCGTACCCGACGGAGTGACATTTGCGAACGCTTCCTTTGTGGAGATATTCTCCAAAGGCTTCACAATGACGCACCACATACCCTTAAGCTTATCCTCCACCGGAGAAAGCTTCTCTCCGATACCGGTGGCTATCGATGGAGTGTTGCGGATGAAAAAAGGACAATCGGCACCGAGTTTAGCGGTGATTTCAATCATCTCAGCCTCCCCGAGCGGAGAGCCGGACAACTCATTGAGCATGGCAACGGTAAACGCCGCGTCGGCACTGCCGCCACCAAGTCCCGCCTGTGAGGGAAGATGCTTGTCAAGCAGTATGTCGAAACCCTCCGACAACATCGTGGCTGGATTATGCATAGCCACATACTCACGAAACGCCTTCATCGCCTTCCACACAAGATTCTTCTCCGGCGGGCACTCTATCACATCCCCACGACTGCTGAAAGAGTCGCACGCAGCCCCTGTGGTGATTTCCAACACATCGGAGAACGCCTCCGGATTCACGGGAGTGCCGTTGTGCAGCCCCACGGGATAAAAGATAGTTTCCAAATCATGGTATCCGTCGGCACGGCGGCGCACCACACCCAAGCCTATGTTTATTTTAGCGTTGACAAAGCGTATCATCTTTTATTTTTTTTACAAAATTACCGAAAAGCAATGAAACTCCCAATATCACACCTCTTGCAAGGAGGTAAGCGAGAAACGCCATCCATAAGCGGTCGTTGTCCGGAAGAATTATATGCGGAGCGCCGGCATCGACACCCACCACAGCCACAACAAAAAAGACCGCGGCGGCGGCGAATGTGGCGGCAAGCATCTGCCGTGTGGCGTTTAGTCCTATGAAAATACCGTCAAAGACAAACGCCGACACTGTTATCGGTGGTATTAGAATCAGCCATAGGGCATAGTTTTCCACATTCGCCACCACTTCAACATCGGAAGTGATCAGCGAAGCGAATAGACAGTAGCCGAAGCTGTATATTACAAGGAAAGCCACCATGAAACCGGAGCCCCACACAAGGAGTTGGCGTATGGACTTACGCAGCATGACCCAATCCTTGGCACCGGCGAACCTACCGCAGAGGGCCTCCCCCGTAAAGGCTATGCCATCCATAAAATAGGAGAATATATGGAAGAACTGCATCATCACGGCATTTGTCGCGAGGGTGAGCGCGCCCAAACGCGACCCTATCGCAGTGACAGCCACAGAGACAGCCATGATGCAAGCCGAGCGGAAAAATATGTCGCTGTTTATGCGGAAGAGACGCTTAAGTCCGCCACCCTTTCTCACGCCGTCAAGCCCCACCCACAATCTCTCCTTAGGGAAGAAACGGCGACATAAGGCTATTCCCCACACCATCCCGATCCAATTGGCGCACAAAGTGCCCAGAGGTATCCCTATGAATCCCATTTTAAAGAGGAATACGAAGAGAAGGCTTAGGATAATATTCATCACGTTCACCCCAATCGAGAGCATCATCGGGCGCACAGTGTTTTGCATTCCGAGCATCCACCCTTGCATCGCCATGGTGGCGAGGAGCGCCGGAGCGCCGCACACCACGATGTGGAAGTATTCCCTCGCCAGCGGTTCCACTTCCGGAGAAGGGGACATCACCGCGATAAGGAGCATACACAATGGAAGCTGAAGGAGCATTAAAACCACGCCACACGCAATCCCCAACAGCGTGGACTGCGAAAAGAGCCGCTTTATGGCATAGCTGTCACCCCTTCCGAAAGCTTGGGCTGTGAGTCCGGAGCTTCCCATACGCAAGAAACCGAAGAGCCAAAAAAGTGCGTTACACATCATGCTCCCCACAGCAATAGCTCCAAGATAAGAGATATTGCCAAGGTGTCCGGAGATGGTAGTGTCGCAAAGTCCCAACAGGGGGATAGTTATATTGCTTATTATCGAAGGGACGCTCAGACGCAAGATTTCACGATTTAATTTCATCATAGCTCCAGCACCAACCCCTCACGGTTAAGAATTGAATTTTGGAAAACCTCTCTCGCCTCGTTAAGATAGACAGATTCGTCGCGGTAGCGTGAGGAGAAATGGGTAAGTATAAGTTTTTTAGCATCTGCCGCCCTCGCCACCATAGCCGCTTGCCGCGCTGTGGAGTGTCCCCGTTTCACCGCATCGTTGCCATCCCCTTCGAGATAAGTGCTTTCATGCAGCAACAGGTCGGCACCATGGATTTTCTCCGCCAACTGAGGCATATACATTGTGTCGCTAATATGAGCATATTTAAACGATGGATCGGCGGGGGTGGTGAGCATGGCGTTGGGAATCACACGTCCCTCCGGATTCACATAATCCGCGCCCGATTTAATATCATTGATTTTAGAGAAAGGTATTTTATGGAAATCAATCATCTCCCGGATTATATGACGCTGTTTCGGTTTCTCCTCGAAAACATAGCCCACGGCCGGGACACGATGCTCGAGCTTAACCGATTTCACTGAGATCGCGGGAGTTTCGAGCAAAAGAGCGTCTGTGGGAGCAATCTCCTCGAATCTTAAATCGTATGTGAGGTCACGCCCCATAAAATTCATTATCTCCTTGAAGAGGCGCACGCCCTCGGGGAATGTATGCACGGTGACAGTGCCGTTGCACTTCACCAAACTCAGCGAACAGAGCAATCCCGGGAGTCCGAGACAATGGTCACCGTGAAGGTGCGTTATGAATATATGGTTCAGACGTGTGAATTTTAATCGCATTCTCTGAAACATCTGTTGCGCCCCCTCACCGCAATCTATCATATAGAGGGTGCCCCTGATATCAAGCACCGTGCATGAAGGGTTATGCTTCGCCGAGGGTTTAGCACTCCCACATCCAAGCGTAAATAATTTAAAATTCGACATTTTATTTGCAAATTGCGAAATTTAGTTGTAACTTTGCAGCGAGTTAACAAAATAGCTCAGAATTTTTTCATAGGATTAGATTTTTAAGGTTAATGATCAAAGTTTGTCGTGAGACAAACTTTTTTCATATACCCACACCTCATGTTGAGGAAGTGAATAAAACGCAGGGTATCTAAAAATTTTATTCAGAACTGAAGATTTTATTCAGAACTAAAAAATTTATTCAGTCTAAAAATTTCACTTACGGATTTTCGCCAATCCACCCTCGCCTGTCTCCTTGTAGAGGGATGGGATATCGTGGCCTGTCTCTTTCATCACCTCCACCAATCTATCGAACGACACACGATGGTGTCCATCAGTGAAAGTGGCATAGATATTGGCATCCAAGGCACGCGCCGCGGCGTATGCGTTGCGTTCGATGCAGGGGATTTGCACCAATCCGCACACGGGGTCACAAGTCATTCCCAAGTGATGTTCCAATCCCATCTCCGCGGCGTATTCTATCTGCGCCGGGCTACCTCCGAAGAGCTGACAAGCGGCTGCCGCCGCCATGGCGCACGCCACACCTACCTCACCCTGACATCCCACCTCGGCACCGGAGATGCTGGCGTTCTGTTTCACCACATTTCCAAAGAGTCCGGCGGTGGCAAGGGCGCGGAGCATTCTCTCCTCCGGCATATTGCGGCTACGCCATATATGGTACAGCACCGCCGGAAGCACTCCTGATGAACCGCACGTGGGTGCGGTGACAATCACCCCGCCCGAAGCATTCTCCTCACTCACCGCCAAAGCGTAGGCGAAAGTGAGTCCTCGGGTGCGCAGATTATCCTTGAAACCCTCAGCTTTAACATAATAGGTGGATGCCTTACGGCGCAGATTCAAAGGACCCGGAAGACGGCCCTCCTGACGGAGGCCACGCTCCACAGCCGCCTTCATGGCATGCCACACATCAGCGAGGTATTCCCAAATATCGCTTCCCTCACATTGCTCCACATACTCCCAATAGCTTCTGCCTGTCTCCTCGCAGTATTGGAGAATCTCGCTCATGGTGTTGAGTGTATAAATCTCCGCAAGTCCGGAACGCGGTTTGCCATCCTCTTCGATTGCGCCGCCGCCCACACTATAGTAGGTGGTTTCGTCGGTGGGGAAACCTTCGATATTAAGCGCACGGAAAGTCATTCCATTGGGATGATACGGCAGGAACACATCCGGCTTCCAAATAATCTTCACCGGCATATCCGACTTATTAAGGGCCTCATAAATAGCCACATCGGTCATGTGTCCTTTGCCGGTGGCAGCCAAGCTTCCATACAGCACCACCTCAAAACCTTGAGCCCCGAGATGCTTCTGAAGAAAATCTTCAGCCGCCTTACGCGGACCCATGGTATGGCTGCTCGACGGTCCCAACCCTATTCTAAATAATTCTCTTAGCGATTTCATGACGAATATTCTAACTGACTATGTTCTACTCACATTGCCTAACTGACAATGCCTAACCGACATTGCCAAACTGACATCGCTTAACTGACATAGTCCGACATACATAGTTTAACCCACAAAGGTAGCAAAAAATTTAGGAGGTAGCAAAAATTTAGGAGGCAGCAAAAATTTAAAGTCGGCAAAGCATCAAGCACGGGTAATCCGGCGTATCCGCGAAGTAAGCACACCCCCATAGCAATTGCAAACGGCAAAAAGAATAGACATCAACGGACTTGCGATATTGAAAACGCAACAAGGGAAATAAGCCACGGTGGCGACACCGAGCACCGCCGACTGTGCCAACCCACATGAGTTCCAAGGAATCAGTACGGAGGTGACGGAAGTGGAATCCTCCACGGTACGGCTAAGGAGCGGCATAGGAAGACTCTTTTGGTCGTAGAGGTTGCGGAAGAGATTCCCGTTAAGAATTATGGAAAGATATTGGTCGCCGGTGCATGCGTTAAGGCTTACCCCCGCCAAAACATTGGCGGAAACTATGGAGATTCGCGAATTTAGTTTTCGTGTTATGGCGTGGGTGATCGCCGCAAGCATACCGGAACCCATCATCGTACCGCCAAAGACCATGGCCGAAAGAATCAATGTCACCGTGGGAATCATACCGATCATTCCGGAAGTGGCGATCAGCTCCGCCGTTTCCACCGTTGGTGCGTCCATGGCGGTGGGGAGCACTAAAAGGCGGAGTATCGTGGCGGCGGTGGAGAGCGCTGACACGTCACCATCATTCAGTGCCGTCAGCACCTGTGGCTGGCATACAATAATCCCCACCACGCCACACATTGCGCTCACACCCAACACTATCAATGAGTTGGCACGCATGATAATAAGCAGGACAGTGACCGCCGGAATAAGCAAAACCCAAGGAGTGATGTTGAATATACCCTCCAGGTCAGCCACTATATTCGTGGAAACAGCGACATTCTCCTGGGATTCCGGCACTCCGGCGCACGCGAACACCGCAAGAGCCACAGCCATCGCCGGGAGGGAAGTGCGCATAAGATTGCGTATATGGGTCATCAGTTTCACCCCACACGAGGAGGAGGCAAGTATGGTGGTGTCGGAGAGCGGCGAGACTTTGTCGCCGAAGTAAGCGCCGGAAATCACAGCCCCGGCAATCCACGCCGGGCTATATCCCCATATCGTGCCTATCCCCATAAACGCCACACCGATGGTACCTATGGTGGTCCATGAGCTACCGCTCATCACCGACACAATGGCGGAAATCGCACACGCCGAGACAAGGAAAGTGCCATGGTTCAGCACCCCCACCCCATAAATAATCATCGCCGGCACCACTCCGGAAAGCATCCATGTGGCGGAGACACAAGCTATAAGCATAAGTATCGGCACCGTGGGGAGCACCTGACGCGCACTGCTATAAAGCCCATTATAGATGGAACGCCAGTTGCGGTGATAGCGCATGGTGGCTATGGCGGCGGAAATCACGCCACCCAAAAGGAGTATCGGCTGGCTGAGAGTTTGCACCGCGTCCGCGCCGCGGCATATTATCACCACAGCGAACGAGATAATAAGAAACAATAAAGGCACCATTGAGGCGCACAGGGGCAATTCCCTCATGCGTGGATTAGTCATTATTCTAAACAATCTTTTTAAGTGATCTTCCTAAGCAATCTTCCCAAGTGATCTTACTAAGTGATCTTGCATCTAAATCATACTGCAAAGTTAGCTATTTTGAACGGTGTCGGCAAATTTAGCCGTCATAGTGATTGTTTATTTATAATTAATTAGTATTTTTGCGCCAAAGAAATCAGGATAAGCGGCACAACGTCAGCGTGCGCCATGGTTTTACGCAATTAATTAATGGACATATAAATGGACATGATTAATTAATGGACATGATTAATTAATGGACATAAGTTCGAACTTAAAATAAAGGTAAAGATTGATAATGAGAAAAACTACCATTTGCGCCGCATTCGCGGCAATTCTATCCATGTTTGGCTTCAACGCCACAGCGCAAACGCTCTATGGCAATGAAACGACTCAAGCGGCACATCCGGAATGGATGAAAAACGCCGTCATTTATGAAGTAAACCTCCGCCAAGGCACTTCCCAACGCACATTCAAGGGTTTTGAAAAGGAACTGCCACGCCTGCAAAAACTCGGCGTCGATATCCTATGGTTCATGCCCATCCACCCCATCAGCGAAGTGAACCGAAAAGGTGAGCTCGGCAGCTACTACGCCGTGGCTGACTATAAGAGGGTGAATCCGGAGTTCGGCACCATGCAGGATTTTAGGGATTTGGTGGCTTCCGCCCATAATCTCGGGATGAAAGTGATTATCGATGAAGTGTGCAACCACACCGGATGCGACAACCACTGGATAGAGTGCCATCCGGAATATTACAAACTTGATGAAAACGGCAAGATGTTCGGACCGTTCGATTGGACCGACACTTATAAACTTGACTACAGCAATGAGGGGACCCGCCTCGCCATGCGCAGCGCCCTCACATATTGGGTGAAAGAGATAGGAATCGACGGCTACCGCTGCGATGTCGCCGGCGATGTGCCCACCGATTTTTGGGAGGAGGCGCGCGCCGACCTTGATGCCATAAAGCCGGTGTTCATGCTCGCCGAAGCATGCAAGGCTGAACTGACACGCAAAGCCTTCGATGCGGACTACAACTGGCCGATGAAGGATGTGTTCAACGAAATCGCCAACGCACAAGGCATCAACGAGTATGCCAAAGCGCATAATATCAACCATAAGTTCTCCAACGCCCTTTCCATCGACACGCTGCTGAACCGCCAGGCGAAACAGTACCCCAAAGGTTCTGTAAATATGCTTATGGTCACCAACCACGACCTCAACTCATGGGAGGGGACGGAATTTGAGCGTCTCGGAGCCGGAGTGGAGGCGTTCGCCGTATTGAGCTACACACTCCCCGGAATCCCGATGATGTACACCGGACAAGAAGTTGGATTCAACCATGCTTTTGAGTTCTTCAAGCATGACATCACCCCCGACTATACCGCCAACCAATACACCACATTCTACACCAAGCTCAACACCTTGCGCCACAACAACGCCGCCACATGGTGCGGTGACGGGGCAGCCGCCATGCAACGCTACTCCACCACCGCCGACAGCAGCATATACGCTTTCTCCCGTGAACGCGACGGTCAGAAAATCGTAGTGGTGGCTAACCTCAGCAACGCACCCGTGAAGTTGAAATTCAAAGGGAAAGCCCCGGTGGTGAAAGATATGGTCAACCATTTCACCGGCACCGCGGAATCTCTCCCCAAGGAATTGAAAGCATGGGAATATCGCGTGTACACAACCCCTTTGAACAAATAAGACGCAAAAGGGTAAAGGGTATATAGTATAAAGGATGTAGAACATAAGGACCTCTTTCAGCATAATATTGAAAGGGGAAATCATCATCATGAAAAGATTAATTTTATCATTATGTGTGCTTGCGGCGTGTTCACTGACGCAAGCCAAAGAGAAATATTTCGGGGGTGACATATCGTTGCTGCCTGAATACAGCGGAGCCACCTATATGGACCACGAAGGGAACGTGGTGCAACCGCTGGAATTATTTAAAAACGAGGGGATGAACACGATGCGTGTGCGTCTGTTTGTAGATCCCGCCAACTATTCAGGTCCGGAGAAGGATGCCAACGCATGCCAAGACCTGGAGTATGTCAAGAAACTTGGCAAGCAGATTAAGGATGCGGGGTTCAAGCTCATGGTTGACTTCCACTACAGCGACACATGGGCGGATCCGGCAAAGCAATGGACTCCGGAGTCATGGCTCAGCCTCACCAACGAGGAACTATATTCCAAAATCTACAGCTACACCAAGGATGCCCTTGAAGAATTGGTGGCGGCGGGAGCGCAGCCTGATTTTATTCAGACAGGCAACGAGGTCAGCTACGGCATGATGTGGGGCAAATACAACTATTCAGTGCTGAAGAAATGCTATGTTTCGAGCGACGACAACTGGGACTATTTCACCACATTGCTGAAACGCGCCGGAGCGGCATGCCGCGAAGTGTGTCCGCAGGCGAAAATAATAATCCATACCGAAAGGGTGGCACAACCCTCGGTATTACTTCAGTTCTACGACAGAATGAAGAGCTACGGCGTGGACTACGATATCATAGGACTCAGCTACTATTCCTACTATCACGGAGTGCTTGAGACCCTTGACTCCGCCCTGACACAAATAGAGGGTAAGAACTACGGCAAGGATATTATGATTGTGGAAACCGGCTACCCCTACGCATGGGAAATGTCGGGTACCACGGTGGACTACACATACAAGTATCCCTACAGCGAAGAGGGACAGCGTGCGTTCACCGCCGCGCTGGTGGAGCTTCTCAACAAGCACGAGAGCGTCACCGGACTGTTCTGGTGGTGGATGGAGTATAACGCCTACAACGCCGGACTCTCCGGATGGTACAACGCTCCGCTCTTCGACAGTCGCAGCGGCAAAGCCACCTCCGCCCTTTCGGAATTGAAACGCTTCAATCAGGATGATGCGGTGGAAATGGTAAGCGACGAGGATGACTCCAAAGCACCTTACTATAACCTCAACGGAGTGGAAGTGGACACTCCCTCGGCACCCGGCATCTACATCCACAACGGCAAAAAATATATTCTGCGCTAAGCGGAATGTAACCATACAAAACGGGGGTGTGCCGCACATCTAAAGCGGCACACCCCCGTTGTATTCCGTTTATGCCACGTCAAGGAAGATGGATTGTGAAAGTGGTGAGAGAATCGGCGGTAGTAAGGGAATAGTCGGCTCCATGCTTACGCAATATATCGGCGATAAGCATCAAACCGAGACCGCGGTCCTGATTTTTCGTGGAAAAAAAGGGAGTGAAAAGCTTGGGAAGATTCTCCTTAGATATGCCGGGACCATTGTCAGTGACTCGTAGAGTGTGGGGAGAGGTGGAGATAACAATCTCTCCGGAACGGGAAGCTATGCTGTCGACAGCATTCTTCACAATATTTACAAGCACACGCTCGAAGAGCATCGCGTCAATATTGGCGAACACAGGCTGTTCACTTAATTCTACATTTATGACAATATTCTCCGGAGCGAGATGGCGCAATCCCTGCAGAGCTTCAACCACAAGAGTGTTGAGATCCAGGCGCACGAGCTGCGCCTGTGGGAGTTTCACCACATCGGCATACCCTTTCACAAACAAACCGAGTCTGTCGCAGCTGTCGACCGCGCTACGCAACGTGGCGGCTATAAATTCATCATCCACATGCATATCCTCAAGTGTTTGCAACACGGAAATCACGCTGCCGAGAGTGTTGTTGACCTCATGTCCCATGGTACGCACGATTTTATTGAATATCGCGGTTTCCGCCTTTAGTATTTCATCAGTCAGACGCTCCACTTGGAAGAATGGGCGTTTGAATCCCTGTTCCATGAAATAGCTACGTGTGCAACGGAGAATCTGCGATTGCCCGGTACGAAACACC
Source organism: uncultured Sangeribacter sp. (assembly GCA_964418705.1). Taxonomy (GTDB): domain Bacteria; phylum Bacteroidota; class Bacteroidia; order Bacteroidales; family Muribaculaceae; genus Lepagella. The sequence goes on along the minus strand of CAYQMV010000005.1, from coordinate 39,065 downwards.
CGCGACTCCCCATCGGCGAGGGATGAGAGCGCCATACGCAACTCATCGTTCGCCATCTCATTAAAAGCGGGATTCGTCTCCACGATTTTCGCATCGAAGTCACAAATAGCTATACCCATAGGCGACGCCTGTATCACCTTATGCAAAAAATCATTTTGTTCAAGATTTTTCAAGCGTTCAGCCTTCATGGTTCCCATGAGGTCGTTGAACAGACATACGACCTTGTCGGCATCCACCTGTCCCACCTTGCGCAGACGGCTTGAGAAGTCCTGCTCACGGAGCAGATATATTCCGTTCTGCACGGTGCGCAGCGGCTTTACCACAGCGTAATACGCCAACACGAACGACACCACCACCGCCACAGCCGCCATAGCTATCCACCACCATTCAGCGGAGAGGAGTATGGCAGCCACAAGTGCGGCTACGGCGACAATCTGCAACGTAAAATATAAACTGTATCTCATTATTACATTCCGTATCTCATTCTTTTCTTCCTTACCTTATTGTTGTATTCCGTATTTTTCCATGCGACGATAAAGTGTTTGGCGAGAGACACCGAGCGCAGCAGCTACCTGGCTGAGATTGCCGTCGCACCGCTTGAGAGCGGAGAGAATGGCGTCACTCTCAGCCTCGTCGAGAGTTTTCAACTTCCGGGGCTTCGCCGCATCAAGTGTTTTACGGATTTTGGAAAGGAGGTCGCGGTTATCCCATGGCTTGGTGACGAAATCCACCGCGCCATAGTTCATTCCCTCCACAGCCAACGGTATCGTACCCCATGCGGATATCAGAATCACAGGCACCTCCGGAGCGAGAATTTTGATTTTACGCAATATCTCTATCCCCTGTTCCCCGGTGGTGGTGAGAGTGAGGTTCATGTCAAGAATCACAAGATTAACCCCTCCCCCACGCACAGCGGCGATGCAGTCCGCCTCGTTAGAAACAGACTCAAAATCATATTTCGCCTGACGCAGCATCAGTCCTATAGATTGTCTGATTGCTATATCATCATCTACAACAAGTATCATGTGATCAGTTTTCGTTGCTAAATTACTTAAAATCCCGGAATACTCAAAACATCAGGTGCCCAAAACATTACGATGCTCAAAACATCACATATTGACAAGGCGGGCTATATCGGCGTTGATATTATCGTGGTTCTGCCAATCATATAGTGTCAGCGAGCGCAGCTGATACCAATAGTTCCAGTACTTATACAATTCGCTGACATACTCACGTCGGCTCTCATCCTTAGTCACCTGTGAATCATTAAGATCAAGAGTGGAGATTTTACCTATGAGGTATGTCTCCACATTTGTGGCATAACGCTTTTGGGCTATTTCATCGGAACGCACGGCGATGTCGAGTTGTTGCTGCTGGTTTGTGAAACGCTCCACAAGCAGGAATATCTCTTGATTAAAGTCCATTGACTCACGGCGCAAAGTGCTTTCAGTGACGCGGCGGTTGCTCTCCGCCACCTTCACCTTTCCGCGCCGCTTCCCCCAATCAAGCAAGGGGATGGAGAATCCGACTTGCGCCACCACATTCGATTTCAATCTATTGTAGGCGGGAGCGAATTGAGTGTCAGTGCCGGTATATCCCACCTGAGCGAAGAGTGTTATTTCACGCATATTCCCCTTTGCCTTAGCCACCTGGTAGTCAGCTTCAAGTTGACGGCGAACCATATTTTTTGCAAATTTATTGTTGGAAAGGGCCTTGTCAAGCGCGTCCGCATAGTTAATTTCAACGTGCGGAACCGCGGTGGGTATCTGCGGCACTATCTCCACATCATCTTCAAGATCAAGGAATGTGCGCAACTGAAACATACTCGCCTTGAGCGCGCTGGTATAGTCTGTAAGCGAAGAGCGTGCCGACAAAACGTTCAACTCCATTTGCAGGAGGTCATTCTCACTGATTTGCCCCATTTTACGCTTCTCCACCGCCACAGTGTAGAGCTTCTCCGCATTATCAAGGTTCTGGCGCGCTATCTCCACATTCTCACGGCTCATGATAAGCTCGAAAAAATACTCAACAGTGAGCCGCGCCACATCCTCGGTGGCACTGAGGAATTTAGCCTTCGCCTCGGCATACTTCACCGGTTCTATTTTAGCGTCCCACTTCATGGTGTTCACGCCGAAAATAGGTTGGTTGAAAGTCAAGGCGATAGGTATTGTCATAAATCGGTTGGAGGAACCACCGTCGAATTGGCGGAAAAAGTCAAGCGATGAATTGAGCGATATGGTACCGCCCGTGAGACGCACATTCTGAGTCACCGAGAGTTCGCCCTGCGCCTCAAGGGCTTTTGAACGCACGAAGCTGTATTCACCATTCTCGTTCATGTACGATGAATATTGGTTGGTATATGCCGGGGCGGTGGCATTGAGCGTCACCTCCGGCAATTGGTCCGCGCGAAACGTGCGCCACTCCCAATAAGCGGTACGCAGCTCATCAAGGGCCTCGGCAGCGTCGACACTACGCACACGAGCCATATCTATCGCATCATCGAGCGTAAGTGTAACCTCGTGTGCCGTCATCACTGACGGCACACAGGTTAAAGCTATTAACATCAGAAAATTATAAACATTATCAAGTCTCATTGCCAAATCTAATTGTCGAATCTAATTGCCGAATCTAATTGCCAAATATCATTGGTCTTTTAACGCATTAGCGGGTTCCACCTTCATGGCTCTGCGTGCGGGGAACCATATTCCGGCAACGATCATCACCATAAGCACCGCCATAGTGATGCAATATGCCACATAGTTCGGGAGTTGGGAGTCAAAGGTTATGAAATCCTCAAGAATATTTGCACTAATCAAATAAAAATATATCGGGGAGAATATGACCGCCGATATCAACAGCATAATCAATCCCTCACTGATGAGACGGCTGAATATCTGCCATTCGGTGGCGCCGTTGACCTTGCGTAACGCTATCTCCGGCACACGCTGCTGAGTGCGGAACCAGAACGATCCGAGGAATCCAAGGAATACAGCCACAAGGAGGAACACCGCGCAAATCACAAGATTACGTTCAAAGTTGTCGACACCGCGTTGGCAATTATCACGCATATCATCTGTTGAGGAAAAATTGGTCACATAGATATTCCCCTGTGCCAAATCCTTCGCTTTAAGAGATTCGACAAATTTACGTCCCATCCCCGGCTTCACTCTCACCACAATCTCCGAGGGGAACCTATCGGAACCTTCTAACGGACGTATGATACATCCACTGTTTATGCCTTCGTAGTCGTCGCGGGCGATGCCATAGCATATATCACCGACATAGGCGGTTTGGGTGGAATCACCCCCAAGCACAACAGTTTTTCCCTTTATCTTATTGGGATCGCAACTCTCGATGCCTCCGAAACCTTCCGGATTATCATAGGGCGACACAAGCCACTCGCCACGTTCAAGGACGGAGGCTATTTGTTCCGTGGTTTGACCGTCAGGTCCGGTCAAGCGCAACGCCCGTACCAATTCGGGAGATAAGAAACGTGTGTTGCCAAAATAAAGGAGGGTGTCGCCGTTAGCCTGACAGCTAATCATATCCCCATAGTAATTATAGTTGTAAGGCATCGAATGGCAGCCTACGGCAACCATCTCCACATAAGGATTTCCACGTAGTTTTCGCAGAATCACATCCAAATCATCATAAAATGATTGGTTATCATCATACTTCACATAGTCGTCGGCATCCTCGGAAAGCGTATTGTTTGAGCCCACGTATAAATCAGTGAGGTCATATCCGATTGGACGGCTATGCATATATGCCAATTGAGACAACACCATTGTAATCAACGCCACAATAAGCCCGACGATGGTGAGTTCGGCTATCATCCATACATTTGAGCGCCATTCAGTGCGCATTTGAGTAAAAAGTCTGCGTTTCATTGTAGTAAAGCTTTAGTTGTGGTTTGAGTTAATCGCATCTACAGGATTCAACCGCGAAGCGTGCCATGCGGGGATAGCCGCGCTGACAAGGTTAAGAGCCAGGCAAGCGATGAACGCGGCGGCGACAGTGTGCCAATTGAGAACCATCCCCAACGCCGGTGTCGCTATGGCATCCTTTACTTCAAAAATGCCGTCGTAGAAGAGTGCGAAAAATATCGCCGCCAGCATACCTATCACGCCCCCGACAATGGTGACGAGCATATTCTCCACCACGATATCCTCCACAATACGTGTACGAGTGCAACCATACGCGCGGCGCACGCCAATCTCGCTGACGCGGCGCGTCATGCGGCTATGCAACATGCTGCTGAGATTGATCGCCGGGACAATAAGCAGGATGATATACACGCACCAACGCAAAAACACATTGAATGAAGGGTCGGGGGTGACATTGCTGCCATTCACTCCGGAGGCTATGGTATCTTGATCGAAAGGTGAACCATGGTAAGCAGTCTTGAGATTTTGCGACGCAAGCTCAGTGTCTAACTCGGCATAGCGTTTCTTCACCTGATCGCGTACATATTCAAAATCCACGCCCTCTTTCACCAACAGAGCCACGGTGACTTCACCCCAATCATCCTCTTCACTATTATAATTGGAATCACTGAAAGGGAACGGGATGAAGACCTCTCCGCTCGCCATAGTAGCCAACAGCGACGTGTCTTTCACAACTCCCACAATCGAGAATGATTTATGGTCGCAAAAGAACTTTTTACCCACCGCTTCATCCACGCTTTTGAACAATCGGCGCGCCGCCGACTCGGAGAGTATCGCCACACGCACCTCAGCATCCGCCTCCTCCTTCGTGAAGAACCTACCCGCAATGAGTTCATGGTCATATACATTCCAAAACTCAGCATCGCAGAGACGTGTCTTGGCGGAGAAAGTTTCATCGCCGGATGCGCTCACATCAAAATCATAGAGTGATGAGCAGAAGTAGGATGTACGCTCCACACCGTCGAGATCGGCGTAAAGCTTGCGGGCGATGCCGCGCGAAAGTCCACCCGAAGAATTAATATTACGATTATCCGTACTGTAAGTATGTATGTACATGCCGTAAAGCATACGGTCGCGGTGCGTCTCGGGAGAGATATTCATTATCTCCACATTCTCCAACATAACCACGATGAGTATAAGGAAAATGGAGAGTGCCGTGCCAAGCACCGTCACCCATGCGATCACCGGTTGGTGACGCATATCGTAGATTATCTGTATTATCTTGGTCTTCATATCGCGGTGGGATTTATGAAATGATACGTCCGTCGAAAAAGCGCACAATGCGGTCGGTGTCGCCGGCTTGCGCCTCATTGTGTGTCACCATCACGATTGTGGTTCCATCTTCAGTGTTCAAACGATGCAACAGTTCCATCACCTCCGCACCCATTTTTGAGTCGAGGTTTCCGGTAGGCTCGTCGGCGAGGATTATCTGTGGGGCACCCACCATGGCGCGGGCGATTGCCACACGTTGACATTGACCGCCCGACAGCTGCGTGGGCAAATGCTTGATACGGTGGCTCATGCCCAGGCGTTCCAACACTTGCTCAACCCTCTCGCGGCGTTGCGACGCGGTGAACCCGCTGCGGTAAATCAACGGCAACTCCACATTAGCAGCCACGCTGAGCGAAGGTATGAGGTGGAAACTTTGAAAAACGAATCCTATGTTGGCGTTGCGGAAATGTGCGAGAGCGGTGTCGCCCATACCATTGCAGTCGGTGTCGAGGATGCTCACGCTCCCGGCGGTGGGCTTGTCGAGCAAGCCTATCATATTAAGGAGCGTGGACTTTCCACATCCCGAAGGGCCCATGACGCTTATAAATTCACCCTTTTCTACTTTGAGATTAATATTCTCAAGGGCTGTTGTTTCGATTTCCTTTGTGCGATAGACTTTGCTGATCGCATCGAGTGAGATGATAGACATAGTTGTATCGGTTTTTGTATGTTTCAGAAACAATGTTATTACTCAGACAATGTTATTCTAGAAACATGTTATTTTTTAATTTTCAATTTCTTGTTCTTCGCAAATTCGCTCATATCGCTGACCACCACGCGGTCTCCGGGCTTGAGACCGCTGATCACCTCCACGTATTCGCGGTTGCTGTCGCCAAGCTTCACTTCACGGCGCGCGAGTTGGTTCTCTCCATCCGTCACAAACATAAAATATTTGCCGGGGCCCTTGAAGTATGTGCCGTTTGGCACAAGGGTGACTCTCTCTTTGAAACCATAGATTACCTGCATCTCAAGATTCAGTCCCGGGCGCAAACGTTTGTTGCGGGGATCATCGAGGGCCACGCTGAAACTTATGAGGTTTTGGTTTGACTGCGGAGAAATATTTGTGACAGAACCCTCAAGGGTGCCGCTTCCGTATGCTACTACGACTCTGGATCCTATGGAGATACGTTCACGCGAGCCGTCGGGGACCTGTCCCTCTATTTTGAAGCTGCTGAGATCCGACACCACCGCCACTTTCTGTCCGGGACTTACACGGCTTCCTATTTCCGCCGCAATAAACGTAAGCGTGCCACTATGCGGAGCCGGTATTTTGCCATCGGCGAGAGTGCGCCTCATCATTTCAAGGTCTTTGTCGAAAACGTTGAGTTCAAGGGCACGCGATTGTTCTGTCGCATGTTGTATCTTTTTGTCGTTGGCATACCTCTCGCGTAGCTGCTGCAACTCCAACCGTCCGGTGGCAAGCGTGGTCTCCGCCTGACGTACTCTGTCGCCGGTGCCGGAACCGAGGCTGTCAAGACGGCGTTCGTTGATAAGCTCCACCTCCTGACGCTGCACCTCCATCTCCTTCACCTTTATCTGCATGGCAAGCTGGCTGAGGGCTGTCGCCGTATTGAGATTCTCTCGAGTTATATCATTCTGCTTTATGCTACGCTCATCAAGTTTCTTGGAGTAATCGGTTTGCGCCGACTGCAAATCAAGTTCGAGCAGCGGCATCCCCTCTTTCACGCTGTCGCCGGCTTGTGCGTAAACGGCAACTATCCGACTGTCTACGGGAGAGTTGATAATCTCCTCATACGCCGGAACCACCTTACCCGATGCTGCCACTGATATGTCGAGGGGGCCTTCGGTGACAACACCAAAAGTGAGATCGCGCTCATATACGCTGTGTTGCAGATTAAGCAACAGCACCACAATGGCGACAACCACAACGGCAACGCCTATATACCATTTTATGGACTTTCGCAACGCCGTCTTGCGCATCGTTTTTTGATCAATTAGCTTATCCATATTTCCTTATTAATCTATTTTTCCTCGATTAACCTATTCCCCGGATCGATCTTTATCCGAATCAATCTATGACCAGGGATTAATCTTCTCGGCTTTGATTAATTTTTCTGACTCAAAATAATCTAAAAATTTCACTTATGTCAATCATCATTGATAATCAATAAGTTACAAATCCAAAAGTGTCCGAAAACGGACACACACTAAAAAACAGCAATGTAGAGATTCAACCAAATAGATTTTCAAATTTTACGGACAGCATACATTTTGACGTTTTAAATTTTACGGACAGCATACATTTTGTCGTTTCAAATTTTACGGACAGCATACATTTTGACGTTTTAAATTTTACGGACAGCATACATTTTGACGTTTTAAATTTTACGGACAGCATACATTTTGTCGTTTCAAATTTTACGGACAGCGATTTTTTTTATATCTTTGCGCTGATAATCAACACATAAAGGAAAGTGAAAATATTATCATCCATTTATGCGACATTTAACTCTCAAAAACGATGAAAACGCCACTATTCAAAAGGAAGATATATGAACGGATGCTTGATTGGAAGCAAAACAAACATGGAGAGACAGCACTTCTGATAAATGGAGCTCGATGCGTGGGCAAAACTCCTCGCTGACAAATTAAGTGCTGATTTAGGCTATGTCTTCGAAAACGTTGTCGCTCAAATTTTAAGAGCCTCCGGACACGCCTTATACTATCATACATTCCACGCACGCGAAGATGGGAAAAACAGCTACGAAATAGATTTCATGCTATCGCACGGGAATAAAATGATACCGATAGAGGTAAAATCATCGTCATACAAAACTCACAAATCACTTGATGAATTTTGCTCTAAATATTCATCCCGAATAAGTTTCCCGGTACTGATATACACCAAAACCATGCGCAAAGACCAAAGCACTATGATGTTGCCATTTTATATGGCGCAGACATTGGCTAATTCAATAGCGGAATCATAATTGTGGCAAGGTGACGGATATAATGCGTAAAGTAAAACCAACGTATAAAGTAAAATCAATGCGTAGAGCAAAATCAACGTGTAGAGTAAAATCCTTATTTGCGATGATGGCGAAATAAGGGGAAAATATTAATTTTGTGGCTGTGAAAACAGAAAGAGATATGACCCCACAGATACCCGAAGGGTTTAAGGCGGAGCTTCTCCGCACATTAGGAGCCGAAGAATCGGCACGCTTAATCGCGGCGATAGAAGAAACGGAGCCGGAAATCGGAGTTCGTTTCAACCCCTCCAAGGGTGGCACACGCCCCTCATGGATGGAGAACGCCATCCCCGTGGAATGGTGCCGCGACGGCTTCCGCCTACCTCAACGTCCGAATTTCACACTCACCCCACAATGGCACTCCGGACAATTCTACGTCCAAGAGCCGGCGTCAATGGTCACTGAAAGCATCGTGGCGGAAATCGCCGGGGAGACACCTCTGCGCGTGTTGGATCTGTGCGCCGCACCCGGCGGAAAGACATCGGCGGCATTAAGCGCGCTACCCCCCGGATCCCTCATGGTGGCTAACGAATACGTGGCGGCGCGTGCCTCCATCCTCAAAGAGAACCTTGAAAGATGGGGAAATGCCGACGTAATCGTCACAAACGGAGCCACCGACTTCCTTGCCGACGCATCATCGATGTTCGACATCATCATCGCCGACGTGCCATGCTCCGGAGAAGGGATGATGCGCAAAGACCCCGACGCCGCGGCTCAATGGTCGTCCGGACTGGTGGCTCAATGCGCCGCCCTACAACGCAAAATCCTATCAGACGCGGTGGATGCCCTGCGCGACGGCGGCTACATCATCTATAGCACTTGCACTTTCAACCGCGACGAGGATGAAAGCAATGTGGAATGGCTATGCTCCGAACATGGCTTCAACACTATGGAACTGCCATGGCTCGCCGGAATGCGTTCCACCCTAACCTCAAAACATTGCTACCGCTTCGCACCACACACCACCAACTCCGAAGGTTTGTTCGTGTCACTGCTGCGCAAAGAGACAGAAGGCACACGGGGCACAAAAATCAAAGCTCGCAAACAAAAAAGCATGGACACAAAACTGATTCCGTGGATAAACACCGACTCCCCATCATTGGGAGGGAACGAACAAATTCTGTTTGACCACAATTCCACGCTACGCATGCTCAGCGCCGACTATATGCCCATATTGAGCTGGCTACAGGAACGCGTGAGAATCGTCAACGCCGGAGTGGAGGTGGCGTCAGCGAAAGCGAAAGGGTATGTCGTGGAACACGGAGTACTTCTCTCCACAGTCTACCGCCGAGGGTACTTCCCGGAGGTGGAACTTGAAGAGAATGCGGCGCTCCGCTACCTCGCACGCCAAAACGATCCATTGCCCACGGAAACGAAGAAAGGATTCGTGGCGGTCACCCATGCCGGACTACCATTAGGATGGATTAAGAATTTGGGGAACAGATACAACAACTTATACCCCGCCAACTACCGCATCAGAGATACGCGGAGCATAGAATAACCAAAATATAGCATACAGAAATATGATAAGGATAGAAGGTGTGAACAAACACTACGGCAACCTCCATGTCCTCAAGGATATTGACCTTGAGATAAACACCGGAGAGATTGTCACAATCGTAGGACCCAGCGGCGCCGGGAAAACCACTTTGTTGCAAATCGCCGGCACACTCGACCGTGCCGACAGCGGACGCGTGCTTTACGGAGGCGAGGATGTGTCGCAGCTCAACGATAAAAAGTTGTCGGCGTTTCGCAACGCCAATATCGGATTCATATTCCAATTCCACCGTCTACTGCCGGAGTTCACCGCATTGGAGAACACCGCCATGCCGGCAATGATCGCCGGAATGAGTCTGTCGAAAGCTAAGAAGAGGGGGATGGAACTTTTGGAAGTGCTTGGAATCGCCGACAGAGCGGCGCACAAGCCTAATGAGATGTCGGGAGGAGAATGTCAGCGAGTGGCGATAGCACGCGCACTTGTGAACTCCCCGCAAGTGATTTTCGGCGATGAACCCACCGGAAGTCTTGATTCCGCCAATCGCGAAGAGATACAGCACCTTATCGTGGATCTGCGCGACCGTTTCGGACAAACATTCGTAATAGTGACCCACGATATGTCGCTGCCGGAGATCGCCGACCGCACAATATCAATGTCTGACGGAAGAATCATACTCCCTCCGACGGAGCCTGAAATCAGTGTCGGGACCACGGATATAGAGATATAATTATGGGAATCCTCCCGGATTCCCATAACTAAAGCATTTAAAGCGTAATAATTGCTCATGTGAAACGAAACCATGCAATTACTACATCAACGATTGCTTAAATAACCTGTCCTAAAACCTAATATTTCGCTTATAAAATGAAAACTTTACAATTTGTAGTATCAAAAAAGTCATAATTTTCACCATTTAAAACACCTAAAACGAATTTCATGATATAAGGATGATGTTCGATGCACGAGGTGTTGACGTTGTCGAAACATTCATGCAAATATCGTGCGCTCCCCGGCAAGGGGAGGTGAATACGGCGGGTATGAGAATAAACGTCATCATACGGAGAGAATAAACTTTGAAGGTTTACAAATGACTTTTTTATATGTTTGGAGGAATGGGATGTCAGGCAATCACATGGCAACCATGCGATCATTTTTTATGTTCTTGTGAGGGTTCATTCGATGATGGTTTGAAAACCATTGTTGAATGAGGGTGGGCCGAAGTGGCTAGTCAACAGTGATAAATTTATAACTATTTATCGTGAGTTTATCCAACAGTTTATGTTCACGGGCAAAGGTAATACAACTTTTTCTGTTTTCCAAATTTTTTGATAAAAAAATGATAATTTCGTTCGATTTTCTTTATTTTTCGTCTATTTCTTCAAATTTACAGGTGCTATTAGGGCAAAAAATGGCGATTTACCATGATGTCCGACATCAAATTTGCATATATGCCATAATATTATTAATTTCGCTCAGCCTAAGGGTGTGGCGCGGGAGACCCCCTCCACGCTCCGAAAGCGGATTTAAGAAGCCAATAAACATTAGATAAACCAAAATATTAAAGTATGAGTATCAAGAAAAACCTTCTCGTATGGTCGGTAGCCCTCTTGCCGCTGATAGGAACAGCGCAACCGGACGCTTCCGGGCATAAGAGCCTCCCCTCTGATCTGACGAAGACCACTTCGCCGCGTCAGGGTTCAACCTCTCTTAAGGATAAAGGGAAAGACACTGCGGGAGCGAAAAAACAGAGCCGCTACATGGCGTTGCCACGTCAGGATGCGGAATCGACGCCCCGCTTCTGGGCATCCATGGCCGACTCCGACAAAGGACGAAACGGCATGTATGAGTTCGACACCAAAGATAATTTCACATTCCTCGGCTACCTTGACGATGACCCATATTCCGGAGCTTGGTATAAAGATGGCATCTACACAGCGATCTCCGCGGTAAGCTTTAGCAGCACCATCGTAAGCGCCTATCTTATGGAATACGACACCAACAACTCATGGGATACGGGCGATTACCATGAGTTCCCATCAGTCTCATTCTACGCTTCTTCCGCCGCCTACGACAACCAAACAGGCTATCTCTACGGATGCTACTGGGACGGCGTGAGCGGATGGGACTTCGCAAGAGTCAACATCGCCAACGACACCAAAGTGGTAATCAAGGAAAACGTGGACAAATGGTATTCCGCATGCATCGACAGCGACGGACAGCTATACGCCATCACTCTCGATGGTGTGGTGTACAAGGTAAATAAAATGAGCGGCGCCATGACGGAGTTGGTAAACACAGGCTTCGACCCCTACGACAGCGAAGTGGGCTCAGCCGTCTACTCCAGCCGCGACAAAAAGATATATTGGGCGATGCGCAACGCCGACCTCGACGCTTTCTTAATTGAAATCGACCCGGTGGCAGCCACATCCAAAGGAATACTCCAATTCTCCGGCAGCGAGCAGGTGCTCGGAATAATCATGGCACCCGACTATGAAAGCGAACAAACCGGAGACTTCGTCTACGACGCGGTTCCTTCTATGCCTACAAACCTCCAATACGACTTCAGCAACGGTTTCCAAGGGAACGTGAGCTTCACCATGCCCACCACCACTGCAAAAGGCAGTGCCTTGGAGGGCGAAGGTCAGTATAAAGTCTACGCCGATGGTAATTTGGCAGCCGAAGGCACCGCACAATACGGCAGCGAAGTAAGCACCTCAATCATACTCTCCGGCTACGGATCCCACACCCTCATGGCATCAGCGGTCAACGACCGCGGCGAGGGTTCCAGAGTGTCGGTGACATTCACTCTCTCCGAGAACGTGGATGACAACGTGATTGTGCCTCCGTATTACAACAATTTCAACCTCCTCACCGCCATAGACAACTACACCATCATCAACGCCAACGGCGATGATAAGACTTGGGAGATGTATGCCGAATACGCCCATATCGAAGATAACGCCGCCTTGGATATGGACGACTGGTTGGTGACTCCGGGAGTGAAATTGGAGGCTGGCAAGGTCTACCCCTTCAGCATCAAAGCATGGTGCTACGACACCAAATGGCCCGAGCGTCTGGAAGTGAAGATGGGCACAGCCCCCAACGCCGCGGCGATGACCACCGCTGTGATCGGGTCCACCGACCTCACTTCCGACGAAGCCACCACGCTCTCCAACTATATCAGCGTGAATGAGACAGGCATATATTATATAGGCATACACGGCATCTCCGACGCCGACGCATATTATTTATGTATCGACGATTTGAGAATCGGCGAACCTATCACTCAAGGCTCACCCAAAGAGGTAAGCAACTTCTCCGCAGTGGCGGACTACGAAGGTGCGTACAAAGCCACCGTCACACTCACAGCCCCCACACGCAACGTGCTTGACAACCAAGACATCACCGCGATCACAAAAATTGAGTTGAAACGCAACGGCGACCTCATCCACACATTCAACGCACCCCAACCGGGCGAGGAACTATCGTACGTGGATGAAGTGGGAGCCTCCGGCACCTACACCTACACCGCGCGTGTGATCTGCGAGGATGGCTACAGCTCTGAAGCCTCCACCTCCACTTACATTGGAATCGCACGTCCCGGCATGCCCGGGAGCATCACCGTGAAAGAGGATCCCGAGAACCCCGGAATGGTGACAGTGTCGTGGGAAGCCCCGACAGTGGATGCCAACGGCTATCCCTTCAACCCCGCATTCGCCACTTACAAACTCGTAGAGCTTGTGGACAGCGAACAAGTGGAACTTGTGGATAACTTCGAAGGCACCTCTTATACCTACCGCGCCATGGGCGTTGACGAACCACAAGAGTTCAAACAATATGGTGTATGGGCAAAATCAGTAATGGGCTACGGCATGGGCATAGGAAGCTATCCCGTGGTGGTAGGCTCCCCCTACACACTCTCTTTCTACGAAAGCTTTGACGACGGCGAGGCACGATGCATCTTCGCGGAGCGTTCCGACGGCTACGGCTCATGGTACGTATACGATGACGACGACATACAAGACACTCCCGATGCCGACGGCACTAACGGATACGCTGTCTACGTGGCTCAATACACCGAGGACGCAGGCACTTTCGTCACCGGCAAAGTCGCTGTGAAAGATGTGGTGAACGCCACTCTTAAATTCAACACATTCAAAATCGTGGGCTATCGTCAGGATGTGACCGGCGAAGCATACAGATACCCCGACATGAACACTCTCGCAGTGCTCGTCAGCACAGACGGAGGCAATAACTTCGAGACTCTCCATACATTTGTGATAGATGAACTCGGTGAGAAAGAGGGTTGGTATGAAATCAGCATGGATCTTTCCAAATATATCGGCAAAGATATCTGCCTCGGATTCGAAGCCACCTGCAACGGCTACGCTTACACAATGCTCGACAATATCCAACTCATAGGTGTGAAAATCGTGCCTATCGACAAGCTCAACTACAGTGTCGCCGACAACAAGGTGAAACTTATATGGGATATTCCGAGAAATGTAGACGCCGAGACCATCGTGGGCTACAACGTGTTCCGCAACGGCACTAAGATTACCGACACCCCCGTGACCACAACAAGCTACAGCGACGATGTGACAGAGTACTCCAACATCACTTATGGTGTATCCGTGGTTTACACTCACGGAGAGTCCGATCCCACCAACATCTCCGTTGACCTTTCAGGTGTGGAGAAAGCATTCGCCGACAAAGCATCAGTGGAGGCTGTCAGCGGTGGATTCACCATCAACAACAGCGTAGGAGCGCTCATCAGCATCTACAGCGTGGACGGCATCGTGGTATATCGCAGTAATGACGAAGGCACACACACAGTGGCTGCCCAACCGGGAATATACACAGTGACCATCAACAACAAAGCAAACAAATTGGTAGTTAGAAATTAACATCCGATTGACACGGCGCACACAGCCGTATAACCTAAACGTATCGCCTGCCGGCATCTATCGGCAGGCGATATTTTTTTACCAATCAAATTACCAATCAAACATTTAAGCCGCGAATACGGAAAAATTGCGTATTTTTCCCGTAATATAAGTGATTGCACATTGAAGAATAAGTTGTAATTTTGCCATCGTAAAAACGACAAATGACACGAAAGCAATAAATGACATGAAGAAGATATTACTTATACTATTGGCCTTGGTAGGATTGGATTGCAACGCACAGCATACGGAATATTTCAAGTATGGCAATTTCAACAACTGGATCACCCGCCACATTAAAGAATCGGCGGTGATCGGCGGTGATGAAAAAACCATATATGAGATTGGTCCGAAACAAACATTGACAGGCAACGTGGCATACACGCCCAAGGGTGGCTCTCCATGGGGCACAAGCAACGTTTACGCCAAAGTGTCGGGGGTGGTAAAAACCTCCAATGCGGTGTATCCCCACACTCGCAAAAGCGGCGACCAGTGCGCCAAGCTATGCACTCAAATGGAACACGTGAAAGTGCTTGGACTCATCAATATGGACGTGATGGTGTCCGGCTCAATATTCATGGGGAGGATGTTCGAACCTATCACAAGCACCAAAAACCCTTATAGCAAAATGGAGATGGGCATTCCCTACACCAAACGCCCCGACTACCTCATTTTCGATTATAAGGTGGATATGCCCAAAAGCAATTCAAGGACAAAATCCACAGGATTCGGGAGCAAGAAGACCCTTCCCGGCAAAGATTCGGCAATGGTGTTTGTGATGCTCCAAAAACGTTGGGAGGATTCCAACGGCAACTTGCACGCGCTGAGGGTGGGAACCGGCGGTGAACTCTATTCCACCACCACCGATTGGAAAAACGGACATAAGATGCCGATAAAATATGGCGACTGCTCCAAATCACTCACCATCTCATGGCTTCAGCTTCACCAAGATAAGAGCAAGACCTACTGCTCCCGCAACTCCAAGGGGAAGATGGTTCCCGTGATTGAAGAGGGATGGGCGTCGGCGGACGAAACTCCGACACATATCATTGTGATGTTCAGTGCCGGAAGCGGCGAGGCATACGTCGGCACCGAGGGATTGACTCTATACATCGACAATGTAGGAGCATATTTCAACAAATAGATATTTCCATTTAGACACAAAGTTTTCCCAAAAAACGTTGCATTTAAAAATTTTTTATTAACTTTGCAACGGAAAACTTACTTTATAACCTGAAGAATAACCTGTGGAAGTATAGTAAGGATTGCTGAAAAATAAATAACCGGACTAATTGACAATAATAACTCTCTAAAGATGGAGACTAATTGTTCAGAAATATCACAGTATAACGGTGGTGTGGACAAGATTCGCGCCGCGGTTTTTCGTGTCGGCACATACCACGCACATGTGCCGCACCTTGGTATGTCGTCCCCTAAACTTTGACCAACCTAAATATCTATTTTATATTCCCTTATTTTTGACGACAGGCACACGCAGTTATGCGGGTGCCTGTGATCGTTTTATGCACCCCCGTAATCCACCATTAGCCGGGAGCACACAGAGGGGAATCCACACACAGCAGTACACATAGCGACACACATAACGACACACACAGCGACACACATAACGGCACACATATGGCCGTATGTAATAGTAGTGTGGCGAAAAATTTGTAATTTTGCGCCGTATTATAAGTTCTGCAATTAAAGATCGCGCAATGAAACCTGAACTGCAAATTTCCGAACGTGGCATGGATATGCCGGCCTCTCCTATCCGAAAACTTACGCCGCTGGCGGATGCCGCCGTGGAACGCGGTGTTAAAATATACAGGCTGAACATAGGTCAGCCGGACTTGGCGACACCACCGAAAGCACTGGACGCTCTCAAAACAGTGGATCGCAAAGTGTTGGAATACAGTCCCTCACAAGGATACAAATCGCTACGCACAGCTTTGTCGCGCTACTACGAGCGATATCAGATAAAGCTCTCCCCCAACGAGATCATCGTCACCACAGGGGGGTCGGAAGCGGTGCTCTTCGCCTTCATGTCGACACTCAATCCCGGCGATGAAATAATCATTCCGGAGCCGGCGTATGCCAACTACATGGCGTTCGCGGTCTCCGCCGGGGCAGTGATACGCACTGTCTCCACCACCATCGACGAGGGTTTCTCTCTCCCCAAGGTGGAAAAATTCGAGGAGCTGATAAATGAACGGACAAGGGGGATTCTCATCTGCAACCCCAACAATCCCACGGGGTATCTCTACAACCAACGCGAGATGAACCAAATCCGCAACATAGTGAAGAAACACAACCTCTACCTCTTCTCCGATGAGGTTTACCGCGAGTATATCTACACAGGGTCCCCCTATATCTCGGCAATGCACCTTGAGGGAATCGAACAAAACGTCATTCTCATCGACTCGGTGAGCAAACGCTATTCCGAATGCGGCATACGCATAGGCGCATTGATTACCAAGAACGAAAAGGTTAGAAAGACGGTCATGAAGTTCTGTCAGGCACGGTTGTCACCGCCGTTGCTGGGACAGATAGTGGCTGAAGCGTCGATTGAGGGCACCGAAGCATACTCACGCGAGGTGTATGAGGAATATGTGGAACGCCGCAAATGCCTTATCGACGGAGTAAACAAGATTCCGGGGTGCTACACTCCGCTCCCCATGGGGGCATTCTACACTGTGGCGCAACTCCCTGTTGACGATGCCGAGAAGTTTTGCGCATGGTGCCTCTCCGACTTCGAGTATGAGGGGGAAACAGTGATGATGGCTCCCGCCGCCGGATTCTACATCACCCCCGGCATGGGACGCGACCAAGTGCGTCTCGCCTACGTACTGTGCAAAGAGGACCTCAAGCGAGCGCTCTTCATCCTCGAACGGGCACTCGAAAAATACAACTCTCTGAAATAAAGGAGTTGAGATAAAGTGACGGCAAAAGTTTGCAGAAAAGTATTTAAAGGATTAACTTTGCAACTAAAATGTGAAGAATATGAACAAAGAATTTAAACGTACGCTCATTACCACCGCGTTGCCGTATGCCAACGGGCCGGTACATATAGGGCATTTAGCCGGTGTGTACGTCCCCGCCGACATCTACGCGCGCTTTCTCCGTCTGCGCGGCGAAGAGGTGCTTATGATCGGCGGCAGCGACGAGCACGGCGTGCCTATCACCATCAAAGCAGCTAAAGAGGGCGTAACACCCCAAGATATAGTGGACCGCTACCATGCCATCATCCGTGATTCATTCAAAGAACTCGGCATCTCTTTCGATGTATATGGGCGCACCACCTCCGAGACCCACCGCCGCATAGCCTCCGACTTCTTCCGCAAGCTATACGACAAAGGGGAATTTATCGAAAAAACGTCACAACAACTATATGACCCGGTAGCCAACCAATTCCTCGCCGACCGCTACGTGACCGGCACATGCCCCCACTGCGGCAACGACAAGGCCTACGGCGACCAATGCGAGGCGTGCGGCACTTCGCTCAACGCCACCGACCTCATCAATCCTAAATCCGCCATCACCGGCAACGCCCCCATCCTGAAGGAGACAAGCCACTGGTTCCTCCCCTTGGACAAATGGGAGCCGCGTCTGCGCAAATGGATTCTTGAGGAGCACAAAGAATGGAAGCCCAACGTCTACGGACAATGCAAATCCTGGTTGGACATGGGGCTGCAACCGCGCGCCGTCAGCCGCGACCTCGACTGGGGTATCCCCGTGCCCGTGGAGGGCGCCGAAGGGAAAGTCCTCTACGTATGGTTTGACGCGCCTATCGGCTATATATCAAACACAGCAGAACTCCTCCCCAACGACTGGGAGAAATGGTGGAAACAAAAAGACACCCGCATGATTCACTTCATCGGTAAAGACAACATCGTGTTCCACTGTCTGATATTCCCCACCATGCTCATGGCGGACGGCAGCTACAATCTCCCCGACAATGTCCCCGCCAACGAGTTTCTGAATCTCGAAAACGACAAAATCTCCACATCGCGCAACTGGGCGGTATGGCTCCACGAATATCTCAAAGAGTTCCCCGGGAAACAGGATGTGCTGCGCTACGTGCTCACCGCCAACGCTCCGGAGACAAAAGACAACAACTTCACATGGAAAGATTTCCAAGAGCGCAACAACTCAGAACTTGTGGCGATTCTCGGCAACTTCGTTAACCGCGTGACAGTGTTGCTCCACAAATACTATGGAGGCGAAGTTCCAGAATGCGGAGCTCTCACCGAAGCCGACGAGACAGCGTTCAAGGATATCAGCACCGCGGCAGCCGCACTGACAGAGTGCTTGGAGAACTTCAAGTTCCGCGACGCGCTTAAAGAGGCTATGAACATAGCGCGCATAGGTAACAAGTATCTCGCCGATGCCGAGCCGTGGAAGCTCATCAAGACCGACGCCGAAAGAGTGAAGACAATCATGTATGTCAGCACACAGATATGCGCCAACTTAGAGGTGGCGTTCGCGCCGTTCCTTCCGTTTATGGCGGAGGATTTGGGCAAAATGCTCCATTTCACCGACTACCGCTGGGACATGCTCGGCAACAACGACCTCATCCCCGCCGGGACCAAGGTGGAGGAGCCGCACATTCTCTTCGAGAAAATCGAAGACAGCGTGGTGGAACAACAAGTGCAGAAACTTCTCGACACCAAGAAGCAGAACGAGCTTAACGCATGGAAGCCGGCGGAAGTGAAGGAAACGGTGGATTTCCCCACATTCGAGAAAATGGATATCCGTGTGGGCAAAGTGCTTGAATGCAAGAAAGTACCTAAAGCGGACAAATTGCTGCAATTCCTCATTGAGGACGGCATGGGCACACGCACTATCGTCAGCGGCATCGCCAAATACTATAAACCTGAGGATTTGGTGGGCAAGGATATATGCTTCATCGCCAACTTCGCGCCGCGCAAGCTTAAGGGAGTGGAGTCGCAAGGCATGATTCTCAGCGCCGTGAATCCCGACGGTTCTTTGGTGGTAATCGGACCGCAAGGCAACGTAGTCCCCGGAGCGCAAGTAGGATAAGTTTTTGGTAAATAAAAAAAAATTCGTAACTTTGCAGCGCATATTCCGCCATGGCTGATAAAGACTCGCACGACGCGGGCGCCCAACGGATCAAACAAACGTATTGTATTAAAATAAATTCATGTACGCAATCGTAGAAATTAAAGGACTACAGTTCAAAGCCGAAGCCGGCAAGTTCTTGTATGTCAATCATCTCGGTGATGTAAAAGAGGGCGATGCGATCAGCTTCGACAAAGTTCTCCTTATTGATGCCGACGGCGACGTAAAAGTCGGTGCACCTGCCGTTGAAGGAGCACAAGTGAAAGTAGAAGTGCTTGACCCGCTCGTTAAAGGTGACAAAGTGATCGTTTTCAAGAAAAAACGTCGCAAAGGTTACCGTCGCAAAAACGGACACCGTCAACAGTTCACTAAAGTGATCGTAAAAGAAATTGTTAACGCTTAATAGAAAGGATTCCTAAGAAATGGCACATAAGAAAGGTGTCGGTAGTTCTAAGAACGGCCGTGAATCAGAAAGCAAACGCTTGGGCGTTAAAATCTTCGGTGGAAGCAATTGTCGTGCAGGCAACATCATCAAACGTCAACGTGGCACAGTTCACCACCCCGGTTTGAACGTAGGCATGGGTAAAGACCACACTCTCTTCGCTCTTATCGACGGAGTAGTTGTGTTCTCTTCCGGAAAAGAGGGACGCAAGTTCATCAATGTGATGCCCCACGCTGAAGCTTAATTAGCTTCACTCAAAAAATAAAAGAGGTGTAATCTCCATGATTACACCCCTTTTTTTATTTCTAATATCTAACATCTAATATCTACTATCTATCACCTACTCCTTATTGACCATAATATCAAGCACCAGCTCATCGGTCTGCTGCATCGCATCCTTGCCGATGGAGGTCAGGTTGCTGACAGTGGTGTCGACATCATCACAGATAATACCCTCGGAAGAGGACGCACATTTGCCATCCATGGCGAGCATCGCCGACATCATCGCGGTGGAGACTCCCGAAGAAATCTTCATAGCGCATGAGGGCTTGGCTCCGTCGCAAATCATGCCCGTGAGGTTAGCCACCATATTCTTTACCGCAGAACATATCTGCTCGTATGAACCACCCATGAGATAAGTGATGCCGCTACTTGCGCCGGTGGAAGCCACCACGCATCCGCAAAGAGCTGAGAGTCTGCCCAATCCTTGCTTGATATATATACTGCAAAGATTGCTCAAAGCGAGCGCACGTATGGAGTGTTCATGGTCGGCATTCACATCCTTGGCGAAGCTCACCACAGGCATTGTGGCGGTGATACCCTGATTACCGCTGCCGGAGTTGGACATAACAGCCACCGGGCATCCCCCCATACGGGCATCGCACGCCGAGGAGGTGGCGATAAGCATGTGCGCCAAAGGAGTGTCGCCGATATAAGCGCGTCCCTTATTCATGATAGTGCGTCCGAGAGAGTGTCCATATTCGCTTGCCATAGCCATCTCACCGGCATGTTCATTAAGACGGCGCGCCTCATCTATGAACTCTAGCTTCTCAAGAGGACACTGTGTGGCGAAATCATAGACCATGCGGAGAGTGAGCTTGGGATCATTATTATCCGCTTCAGCGGCACCGCACTCTTTGTCGAGCAATACCTCCCCACCCTTGGCGAGGTGAACAAAATTGGTGTGGCGGTCGGAGATAACGGCACGACATTCATTCTCGCCGCACACCACCTTGACATCCACATACAACTTTGAGGGAGCATCTTTGACACGTTCTATATTGATGGAATGAGACGCGATGTATTCCTTACCGCGGTTCACAGCCTCGGGAGATACCTCCTTGAGGACCTCCAGTCCATATTCCGATTTACCTATCAGAGCGCCGAGAGCGATAGCTATGGGAAGACCTATCATGCCGGTCCCGGGGATACCCACGCCCATGGCGTTCTTAAGCATATTGGCACTGAGTCCGACAGTGATAGCATCGGGAGTGGAGCCTAAAAGCTCAGTGGCTTTCGCCACGCACAGCGCAACCGCCATCGGTTCCGTACATCCTACCGCGGGAACGACCTCCCGCTTAATAAGTTCTATTATAGAATCGTAATCCATGATATATTATCGAATTTTACAAAGTTAATATTCCGTTATTCCAAGGGGAGAGAATCGCGGCGGCTACGTTCAATACGTTTGTTGCGCCAGCATTTCCTACACACCGCCATATATCTCTCATTGCCCCCGATCTCCACCTGGGCGCCCTCGGTGATAATCTCTCCGTTGGCATCCATACGGGCGTTGACTATTGTTTTTCTGCCGCATGTGCAGGTGGACTTTATCTCATCGATGCTGTCGGCGATTTCAAAAAGACGACGGCTACCCTCGAAGAGACGCGATTGGAAGTCGGTGCGTAGTCCGTAGCACACCACGTTGGTGGCATAATCATCCACCACCGCCGCCAGCTGGTCTATCTGCTCCGCATTGAGAAATTGAGCTTCATCAATAAGAATCCACTCAGGAAATGATTTCCCATTGTCGGCTATTTCTCTGAAGAAATTATATAGATTGGTCTCGGGATATATCCACGTGCATTCCCTTTCGATGCCTATGCGCGAGTGAATCACGTTTTTACTCTCACGGGTATCCACCGCCGGCTTCATGCAAATGTAAGCCAACCCACGTTCTTCAAAATTATATGCCGTGGTCAGCAGGAGGGCTGTCTTTGCGGAGCCCATGGTACCATATCGAAAGTATAGTTTTCCTATTCTACTCATTTTAGCGTATATAAGGTATTCGGGCTACGACAACGGAGAAGAATCCATGCCGCTCACCACTTTTTTTTACGCTTCAAAGGTAGCCAAAAAATAATGAATACGAAAATAAAATTTGCGAATGTTTAAACTATTGCAAAAACAAATTGTCAATATTATAAAGAAAAGATTTTCAATGAGAGCTTTACCGGGGGAAACCCTTGGCAAAAGCAAACAAACAATAGTATTAACCTCCAAAAAAATACGAATATGAGACACAATTTATTTTCCCAAATAGTATTAGGAAGCGTGATTTCGTTTGCAATGATAGGCACGCCCATGATGCAGGCACAACGCAACAACGGAGGTGGCAACAATCACCGCACCAACCAAACCGCCAACCACCGCAACAACAGCGGCAACAGCACCAATAATAGAAACAACAACAGCCGTCCCGGTAACAGCGGCAACAACAATAACAATGGCCGTCCGAACAATAACGGCAACAACAATAACAACGGTCGTCCGAACAATAACGGCAACAACAATAACAACGGTCGTCCGAACAATAACGGCAACAACAATAACAACGGTCGTCCGAACAATAACGGCGGCTACAACAATAACAATGGCCGTCCGAACAACAACGGCGGCTACAACAATAACAACGGCCGTCCGAACAACAACGGCGGCTACCACCCCGGAGGAAACGGATACCAAGGTGGTGGTCAACGTCCCAACGGCGGCTTCAAACCCGGCCGTCCCGGGACTCCCCTACCGGGGTCATACGGACACCGTCCGGATATGCACCGCCCGATAGTGGTACGTCCTCCGCGTCCCGCCATCAGACCTTATGTGCCGTCATTCTCCTCAGTGCTCGGAATCACATTCGGCACCATGATATCCAACTCTATCTATGCTCTTTGCAACAGCGGATACACAGTGTCGGCATACGACAGCGACAATGTTTACGTGCAAAATGTGAATATGTATGGCGTGACATGGCCCACCGGAGCTCTCTACTACAACTCCACCGGACTTTACTCCTCACAGTTTGAATATGTCACCAACTCCAACCACCAACGCATATTCAACATCGCCAGCTCCAACATCACGGCACGTTTCGGCCGTCCGCTGAGCACCGAACGCACATCCAACGGAGCCTCCAGCACCTGGTGGGGCGGTGACTCTCAAGGATACATCACCCTCAGCTACAGCATGGGTTACACCTCATACGGCAGCATCGAGGGCTACACCACCCTCACAATCGGCAATTAAGCCGACGCGACTTGGGTAACGGTGAACATTCAGAAATAAAAAATAATGGTAAGCTCTATAATGAAAATAAAAACTAAAGTGGCGGCAGCGGTGATAATCATCACCGTTGCCATGTCCGTGACCGGATGTAAGCCTTCGGAGAAAAACTACCAAGCAGCCTACGATGCAGCCACGAAGCATAAGCAGGAAATGATGACCGACGACGTTATCGACATGAGCATCGTGCATCTGGAGGACACCCCCCGCCGCATCACCACGGAATCGGGAAGCGCGTACATAAGATATGATTACATATCACTCTATAGTGATAAACAATCCGATACGAACCAATCCGATACGAAAAAACGCGATATGAAAAAATATAACGTGGCTGTGGCGGCATATAAGATGCGAGCCAATGCCGAAGCCGACGCGGAGCAACTGACCGCCGACGGCTACGACGCATTTGTGATGCAGGACGGCAAATCGGTTCTATATGTGATCGCGGCATCGCTCCCCACACTCGACGAGGCGGTGGCGTTCACCGTAGACTTCAAGAAAAAGAATCCCAAACGTCCGTTTGTAGGGCTACCCGAAGAGCCGGTGATTTACACAAGATAGTTTAACTTAAACCATAAAAAACGATTAATTATGAAGAAGTACATAGCATTATTTTTGGCAGCGGTGGCTATATTATGCCAAGCGGATATCAGCTATGCCAAGACCTCACAAACAATAATCAACGGAGGAAGCTCCAACAAAGTCATAGCAAGCACAAGAAACGTGAACAAGAGCGTGAGCGTGACCCCGTTCAATAAGATTTCAGTGAGCAACGGCATAAAAGTATGCTATACACAGTCACGCAAGACCGCGGTGTCGCTCTATGCCCCCAACAATGTGGTCAACTACGTTGTGGTGAAAGTGAGCGGTAAGAAATTAGACATAAGATATAAAAAGGGCGTTACGATAGACTACGGCAAAAACACACAAGCACCGGTGGTCTATGTTCTGGCACCGGACGTGTACGATTTCGAAGCGGAGAGCGGCTCGGTCATAGAGATTTCCGATGATTTAAACTGCAACAACAAAATTGAGCTTGAAGCGAGCAGCGGCGCAAAAATCACGACCAAAGACCTCACCGCCATCAATGTCTCCATAGAGAGCGAGAGCGGAGCCCTTGTGAATGTCGCCGAGGTTAACTGCACTAAATTCGAACTCGAAACGGAGTCGGGGTCGCAAACGTCAGTAAAAAGCGTAAAAGCCACCACCGCCGACATTGAAGCATCATCAGGTTCACAAGCGAACGTGAAAAAGGCTGTCTGCGGCACTGTGAAAACAGACGCAAGCTCCGGTTCCAAAATATCCGTGGCAGGCATCAACGCGCAAAACGTGGATGCCAAGTCATCAAGCGCCTCCGACATAATGCTGAGCGGAAAAGCCGGCTTCGCCAACTTCAATGCGACCTCCGTAAGCACCATTTCAGCTAAGAATCTGAAAGTGAGCAATGGCACGGTGAAAACAAGCAGTCAAAGCAAAATCAATTGCAACATTGACAAAGTCACCTCATCGCGCAACACTTCCGGACAAGTGACCAATAACGGAAAGAATATGTAACCTTCAAGGTTACACTCAATAACAGCTAACCATCAAAATCAAATTAATGCAATAACAGAAAAAACTCCAAGACAAATGAGGACACTCTATAAAACAGCCCTGATATGCGGCTGCATCGCCATGGCTGCGTGCGGCAAGACAATGAGTGAAGAGGACCGCGAACGCTCCGCCGCCGAAGCGGAGGTGGCGGAGCAAATAAGCTCCGATGAGCTTATGGATCCCGCGGTGGCGGCACGCAACGAAGCCAAGAAATTCATCTCCCACGAATGGAAGGATTCACTTGAGCTACACAAGCAAATTCTCGAAGCCCGCGCCGCGAAAAGTGAATATGAAGTGGCGGGACGGCACCGCGACGCCGAAGTCTTCGACTCCGTATTTATCGCCACCTTACGCACTATCAAACCGGATCTTGCCCGTCAGATACGCCCGGACTCTCTCTGACATTTCACGTAATTCCGTTTTTATTGCCACCTTTCCGTTTTTATTGCTACCTTTGTAAAAAATTACAAGGTAAAAAAATTACAAGGTAAAAAACAAAGGCTAAAAACATTGGCTAAAAGATAGAGAATATGGATGAGAAGAAAATAGTTCTTAGCGGTATACGCGCTACCGGCAACCTACACTTAGGAAATTACTATGGCGCGTTGGGCAAATTCGTGAGAATGCAGGATGACTATGACTGCCGTTTTTTCATAGCCGACCTCCATGCGCTCACCACTCATCCCGATCCCAAAATGCTTCATGAAAACGTGAAGCAGATTCTGGCTGAGTACATCGCGGCGGGTCTCGACCCCCAAAAAAACATCATATACGTGCAGAGCGACATCCCTGAGATTTCGGAGATGTATCTGCTCATGAACATGCACGCAGGCATCGGGGAGCTTATGCGCACAGCATCATTCAAAGATAAAGCGCGCAAGGCTTTGGGCATCTCAAAAGAGAAGGAATCCGATGAGGATATCGAAAAGGATATTATCGGCAACGAATCGAACAACAAACGCGTGAATGCCGGACTCCTCACCTACCCCACACTTATGGCGGTGGATATTCTTATCCACCACGCCGATTTCGTGCCTGTAGGTAAAGACCAAGAACAGCATCTTGAGCTTACACGCCGTTTCGCACGCCGTTTCAATTCATTCTATGGAGTGGACTACTTCGCAGAGCCGGTCAACTTCAATTTCGGCGGCAAATCGGTGAAAGTCCCGGGACTCGACGGCAGCGGCAAAATGGGCAAAAGCGAAGGAAACTGCATCTACCTCATCGATGAAGAGAAAGTGCTACGCAAAAAAGTGATGCGCGCCGTCACAGACCAAGGGCCCACAGAGCCGAACTCACCAGTGAGCGAACCCATCGCCAACCTATTCACACTCATGGAGTTGGTAAGCGAACCCGCCACCTTGCAACACTTTAAGGATGCCTACGCCGACTGCTCAATCCGCTATGGCGATCTTAAAAAGCAACTCGCCGAAGATATTCTTAAGGTGACACTCCCCATACGTGAAAGAATCCAAGATATACGCGACAACGACGAATATCTCAGCCGCGTGGCTAAAGAGGGTGCCGAACGCGCCCGCGAATACGCCGCAACCACCCTTCGCGAAGTCCGTGAAATCATGGGTATACGCAAAATTTAACCGTGGCTACGCTCCTACGATATAAGACTTACGTTGAGGATACTATACTCGCTATAGTATCCTTACTACTTTTTATATCATGCCGCGGTGCTTCCGACAGAGAAGTGGTGAGTGTCTCCATAGAGCCGCAACGCTTTCTGCTAAAGCAGATTGTAGGGGATGACTACGACATCAACGTGCTTCTCCCCCCCGGGAGCAATCCCGAGAGCTACGAGCCGGACATGGGAGTGCTGCGTCGGCTGCAACAGAGCGGGCTATACTTCTCCACCGGACAACTACCCTTCGAACAAGCCTCGCTCCCCACACTGCGCGCTAATTTCCCAAGTCTACGTATAGTCGACGCCTCCGAAGTGCTTCATCTACTCACCGACACGCACACATGCGGACATCATCACCACGAGCATAATGCCGCCAACGACCTTGAGCATGATGGTGACCACGGAGAGGAGCACAGCCACCATGAGGTGGATCCGCACGTCTGGACCTCCATAGAGAATCTTTATGCAATGTCGGAACAGATGTGGCGTGAAATGGTGCGGCTAAACCCGTCAAAAAAGAGTGCCTATACAGCCAACTACAACGCCCTGCGTCTACGCATAAAAGCGTTGAGCCACACTCTCGACTCAATCCTCGACAACCGCCGAGACTACGCATTCATGATATGGCATCCATCATTGTCGTATTTCGCCCACGACCACGGCATACGCCAAATATCCGTTGAGAACGAGGGTAAAGAGGTGACACCCTCGGATATGCGCCGTGTGATTGACAATGCACGGGAACACCATGCCGCAATACTCGTGGTGGAGAAGGAAATCAACCCTCATGCCGCCATATCGGCGAACAGCGACCTCGGTCTACCGACGCTGGAAGTGTCGCTGATGCAAGGGGATATTTTTCAAACATTAATCAAAATAGCAGATGCCCTCAGAAAAAATGATTAAACCATCTTTAGAGAACGGGGGTAACCCTTCTTCGGAAAACAGGATTAATTGCCAGGAAAAAATAATCAACTTAGAGAAAGTGTCGATACGCTACGGCGAGGAGTGGATTCTCCGCGACGTGGACTTCAACGTAAATAAGGGTGATTTTTTGGCAATCAGCGGACCCAACGGAGGTGGGAAAACCACCCTGCTGCGCATATTGCTGAAACTACTGAAGCCCACCGAAGGACGCGTGACATACTTCCGCGACTCACAGCCGGTGAAATCCCTCCCCATAGGATACCTCCCTCAGAAAAACGGCATTGATCTGAAGTTCCCTATCACCGTGGAGGAAACGGTGAAATCAGGATTGCTCCGCGGATGGGGGTTTTCACGTCCGAAAGATGCTGACGAGAGATTGGCGAAAGTGTCGGAGATGCTTGGTTTGAAAGAGTTCATGAGTCAGAGCATAGGCACACTCTCCGGAGGACAACTGCAACGCACACTCCTGGCACGGGCATTAATATCCGAGCCGGAAGTGGTGGTGCTCGACGAACCGCTCTCCTACGTGGACAAACACTTTGAACAGCAGATATACTCCTTAGTGGCGGAGTTGGCAAAAAGCACGACCATCATACTCGTATCGCACGAAATGACGGTGATTTCAGGCATGGCTAACCGCCACATCATCGTGGATCGTGGCATTCACGCATGCCACGCCCTACACCACACCATCGCAAAAAGCTGCTGCGACTGATTCCCAATTCTCCCCGTTTACTTCACCTTATGCGTGGCTATCTCCGACTCCCGGTTGAGACGGTCGAGCGACGTCACTATGAAGAGGGTTCCCTTCTCCAAATCATCATCGGGAAGTAGGACGGAATTGTATGAGGTCAACGCTATAATAGTCTGAGGATCATTAATATCAACCTCCTCGCCGGGGAAAAATTCATAGACCACAAACCTCACCACATCTGACGATGCCGGTTCGTCGCCACCCAAAGGTGCCGTCCACCTCAAATAATGCTTTCCGTCACGCTTCTCGATAGAGAGGTCGGTGGGACGGCGCGGTTTCTCCTTCTTGTCGCCGTATGCCGGAGGCAACGCTATCGTGGATTGATATTTCTGCGCCAAAGAGTCCGCCACACCCTTGTAATTGTCGGTGACCCAATATCCATGCCACCACACATTGCCCGACACATTAGGAAGCTTCCTTGTGAGTTTCACCTTTGTGTCCAATTCGGAGCGCGCCCCTGTCTGTGCGTCAGCCTTATCCATGGTGCGTTTGGTGTCCTGACCTATGTAAAGGTCAACGCCATACACATTGTCGTTCCACCATTGCACAAGTTTGCGGCTCGGAGCCGCCTTGGTGTCAAGCTCCCAATAGAGTTGTGGAACCAAGTAATCCACCCATCCTTTCTTCGCCCACAGCACCACATCGGCATACAAATCGTCATAGTTCTGCAATCCGGTGCTTTCACTGCCACTGGGGTCGGTGCGCTTATTGCGCCAAATGCCGAACGGGGAGATACCGAACCTGACCCAAGGCTTCTCATACTTTATTGTGTTGTGGAGCTGTTCTATCAGCTTGTTGACATTTTCGCGCCGCCAATCGCCGCGGTTCATTCCCCCACCATATTTGGCGTAGCTCGCCTCATCCGCCAAAAGTTTAGCACCATTGGCGGCGGGATAAGGATAGAAATAATCGTCGATATGAATGGCGTCCACATCGTAGCGGCTCACAATATCAGCCACCACCTCGCAGATATAATCACGATTCTCCGGATAACCGGGGTCGAAAAAGAGTTTCCCGTCATACTTAAACGTGCGCCAAGGTTCGCGGCGCGCTATATGCGATTCGGGGAGCACCTCCTTATCATTCGTGGAGATGCGGTAAGGGTTGAGCCATGCATGGAACTCCATGCCACGGTTGTGCGCCTGCTCTATGGTATACGCCATAGGATCCCACTCCGGCGAAGGGGCTTTGCCCCGTTTCCCGGTGAGATACTGGCTCCATGTCTCATAGTCCGACTTATAGAGAGCGTCGGCACAGGGACGCACTTGGAAAATAACAGCGTTGCATCCGGCATCGCGTAGCTTATCGAGTTGAGTGGCTATATAACGTTTTGCCTCTTCAGTGCCCATACGGGCGTATTGAGTCTGTCCTATCACGTGAAGCCACGCCCCGCGGAACTCTCGCTTCGGATTATCCTGCGCCGCGATGCCGCCACATCCGAACAATGCGCTTATGGCAACGAGCAGCACTGCTATGCTGGTAGTTATCTTCTTCATTTTTAGTTTACATTCAGCGCAAAGTTAACGATTTTTATTCATTTTGTCAACTCATTATAATTTTGTATTTTTGCACTCAAAATTACATTTGTCATAAAATGAACGAAATAGCAGCGAAATACAATCCTCATGAAGTGGAGGATAAATGGTACGCATATTGGATGGAGCACAAATTGTTTCATTCCGAACCTGATGATAGAGAGCCGTATACAATCGTGATACCGCCACCGAACGTGACGGGAGTGCTCCACATGGGACACATGCTCAACAACACTATCCAGGACATACTTGTGCGCCGCGCGCGCATGATGGGCAAGAACGCCCTCTGGGTGCCGGGCACCGACCATGCGTCCATCGCTACTGAAACAAAAGTAATTGCGAAACTTGCCAAAGAGGGTATCAAAAAGACAGACCTCACGCGTGAGCAATTCCTTGTACACGCATGGGACTGGACCAAAACGCACGGAGGCATCATCCTCCAACAGCTACGCAAACTCGGAGCATCATGCGATTGGGACCGCACCGCCTTCACCATGGATGAGGAACGCAGCAAAAGCGTAATAAAAGTCTTCTGCGACCTCTACGACAAAGGACTTATCTACCGCGGTCTCCGCATGGTCAACTGGGATCCTCAAAACCGCACCGCCATCAGCGATGACGAAGTGTTTTTCGTAGATGAAAAATCCAAACTATATTATCTGCGCTACTATATCGCCGACGACGACATGAGCGGAGAGACAGGCTCCGAAGAGGAGGTGGTACACCGCGACGCCCAAGGACGCCGCTATGCGGTGGTAGCCACCACACGTCCGGAGACTATCATGGGCGACACCGCCATGTGCATAAATCCCAAAGACCCCAAAAACGCATGGCTCAAAGGGAAAAAGGTAATCGTGCCGTTGGTGAACCGTGTGATTCCCGTGATTGAAGACCGCTACGTGGAGATAGATTTCGGCACCGGATGTCTCAAGGTGACTCCGGCACACGACAAAAACGACTATATGCTCGGCAAGACCCACAACCTCGAGACCATAGACATCTTCAACGAAGACGCTACCGTGAGCGAGGCTGCCGGGATGTACGTGGGAATGGACCGATTCGAGGTGCGCGAGGTAATTGCCAAAGACCTTGACACCGCCGGACTTTTGGAGAAAGTGGAGGACTACGACAATAAAGTGGGCTTCTCCGAGCGCACAAAAGTGGCGGTGGAGCCGCGTCTATCCCTGCAATGGTTCATCAGCATGAAGCATTTTGCCGACATCTCCCTGTCTCCCGTCATGGACGACATCATACGCTTCGTGCCCGAGAAATACAAAAACACCTACCGCGTATGGCTTGAAAACATCCAAGATTGGTGCATCAGCCGTCAGCTATGGTGGGGACACCGCATTCCGGCATACTACTACACCGATGCCTCCGGCGAAGAGAAATTTGTGGTGGCGGAGAGTGCCGAAGCGGCATTGGAGAAAGCTAAAGCGGCAAGTGGCAACACCGCCATGACCGCCGCCGACCTCCGTCAAGACGAGGGGGCCCTCGACACATGGTTCTCCAGCTGGCTGTGGCCCATCACCCTCTTCGACGGCATCAACAACCCCGGCAACGAGGAACTGAAATACTATTACCCCACCGCCACACTTGTCACCGGTCCGGACATCATCTTCTTCTGGGTGGCGCGCATGATCATGGCGGGATATGAATATGTAGGCAAACAACCATTCAACAATGTATATTTCACCGGCATCGTCCGCGACGCATTAGGACGAAAAATGTCGAAACAATTGGGCAACTCCCCCGATCCTCTGGATCTCATCGACGAGTACGGAGCCGACGGAGTGCGCATGGGATTGATGCTCGCCGCCCCCGCGGGCAACGACATCATGTATGACGACAAGCTCTGCGAGCAGGGACGCAACTTCTGCAATAAGATATGGAACGCGTTCCGCTTGGTGAAAGGATGGAACACCGACGCATCGCTGCCGCAACCGGAAGCGAGCCGCCTCGGCGTGGAATGGTTTGCCGCACGCCTCAACGCCACCATCGTCGAGGTAGAGGATTTGATGGGCAAATTCCGCATCTCCGAAGCCCTCATGGCTGTCTACAAGCTCTTCTGGGACGAGTTCTCAAGCTGGTATCTTGAAATCATCAAGCCCGCCTACGGAGCACCTATCGACGCGAAAACATACAAGCAGACTCTTGAGTTCTTCAGCACACTCATTGAGCTGCTGCATCCCTTCATGCCTTTCATCACCGAGGAACTTTGGCAACACCTCGCCGAACGCAAAGATGGCGAGAGCATAATGTACAGGCAATTGCCCAAAGCGGCGGCGGTGGACGAGGATTTGCTTTCCCGCTTCGAGACACTGAAAGAGGTAATCGCCGGAATACGCACAATCCGTCTGCAAAAACAGATACCCAACCGCAATGAGTTGGAACTTCAAATCAACGGCAAATTCGATGAGTCGCTATCCCCGGTGCTTGTGAAAATGGCAAACATCAGCAAAATCACCGAAGTGTCGGAGAAAGACCCGGCAGCTATGGCGTTCCGTGTCGACACCACTGAATACGCCGTGCCTTTGGGCGACAACATCAACGTCGAGGAGGAGCTTAAGAAACTCAACGCCGACTTGAAATATTACCAAGGATTCCTCGCCGGAGTGGAGAAAAAACTATCCAACGAAAAATTCGTGGCTAACGCTCCCGAGAAAGTAGTGGCGATGGAACGCAAAAAAATGGCTGACGCTCAAGCGAAAATAAATGCGATAGAAGCCTCCATCAAGGCTCTATCCTAAATATTCCATATTATCAACATCTATGCTCCGGAGTCAGAAAAAAGCTCCGGAGCATTTTTTTACCGCAAATTTCACAACAAAGCAGGGGGATTAACGTAAAAATCATTAACTTTGCGCAATGATGGGTCTAACACTGCTACGCATATTGCCGGAGATACCTCTGCGTGATCCCACATCGATATTTCTGTCGGTGTTGGCGATTATTTTGTTTGTGCCATTGGTGTTCAATAGGCTTAGGATTCCCTATATCATAGGACTTATAGGCGCCGGAATGCTTGTGGGGCCCTACGGGTTCAATCTACTCGCCCGCGATGCCGGATTCGAGATTTTCGGCGGCGTGGGAATACTCTATCTAATGTTTCTCGCCGGAGTGGAGATTGATATGTACCATCTGCGGCGCAACTATAAGAAAGGGGTGCTTTTCGGCATTCTCACATTCGTCATACCCATGGCGGCGGGACTCTTCGGATGCCGTTATCTCTTGGGCGAGACATGGATTTCCTCCACGCTCATCGCCACCATGTTCGCGTCGCACACCCTTCTCACCTATCCCGTCATCACACGTTTCGGGCTCTCCAACTCCCGCGGCGCGGTGATCGCGGTGTGCGGCACAATCATAGCGGTGCTTTTCGCCTTGGTGGTGCTCGCGGAAGTGGTGCAGACGAAAGTACACGGCGGATTCAGCATGGCACAAAGCTGCTGGCTGGCGTTCAAGCTGATAGCATACGTGGTGGCGTTCGGATTCTTCGCACCATGGCTCACACGCCTCTTCTTCCGCAAATTCAACGACGGAGTGACTCAGTTCGTCTACGTGCTCGGCATGGTGTTCCTCTTCTCCGTAGTCGCGGAAATCATAGGAGTGGCGGGAATCCTCGGAGCATTCTATTCCGGACTGGTGCTCAACCGCTTCATCCCGGCGCGATCAGTGCTGAAAAGCCGAATAGAGTTTGTGGGCAACGCCATATTCATCCCCTACTTCCTCATCGGAGTGGGCATGCTCATCAACGTCAAACTAATCATCGACGGATGGGACGTGGCATGGACCGCTGGAATAATGACGGTGCTGGCATTAGGATCAAAATGGATCGCCGCCCTTCTCACCCAATTAATACTGAAACTCCACAGCGACCAACGCGACATCATATTCGGACTCTCCGCGGGAAAAGCGGCAGCCACCATCGCCGCCACCATGATAGGCTTCGAATACGGCATCCTCTCGGAGAACGTGCTTAACGGAGCGGTGGTGATGATTCTTTTCTGCTGCATCGTGGCTTCATTCGTCACCCAACACGGAGCCATACGTCTCCGTATGCGTCTCACCAAAGAGGAACTCAACACCGACCACGAGATGCAAGTGAAACCGGGACGGCAAATGGTGGCGGTGGCGAACCCTGTCACCGCCGAAGGCTTGATGAAGCTCTCCGCCCTAATGCGTTCCGACAAGCACGAATCCCAGCCGGTGCTGCTCTACGTGCGCAACTCCGACGACCCCATGCATGAGGCCATGGGCAAAAACGCCCTTAAACTCGCATCCAATGTAGCCACCGAGATGGAGATAAAACACCGCGAGGTGATGCGCTACGACATGAACATCGTGGCTGGAATGGTCAATGTGATGAAAGAGATGAACTGCGAAGAGGTGGTGCTGGGTTTGCACCGCCCGTCGAACGCCATCGACACCTTCCTCGGTTTCATGGAGGAGCGTCTGGTGCAATCCACCAACCACATGGTCATCATGAGCCGATTGTTCGTTCCGGTCAACACTCTGAAACGCATCTTCGTCTACATTCCTCCGAAAGCGGAATACGAGACGGGGTTCCTCCGGTGGGTGCAGCGCATAAGCAACCTCGCCAAGCAATTGGGGGGAAGCGTGGAGTATATGACGACAAACGCCACCGCCGGCTACGTGAAAGCCGCCCTCGACAGCTATCCTTTCGCCTATGAATATGAGTTCATGGATATGGAGTCATGGGACGACTTCATAGTGCTCTCCAGCCGCATCAGCGAAGACGACCTCTTCATTGTGGTGTCGGCGCGCAAACGCTCCATCTCCTACGGTGCGGAACTGGAGGCCATGCCCTCGTATCTCAACAAATATTTCCGCCGCCACAATCTCTTGGTACTCTATCCCGAACAGTTCGGCGACACCGCCGTACAACCGGCGCCCCTCGACGCATTGGCTCACACTTTGTAGCGCCAAAACAAAATAATTCGCATCAGGATAAAAACACCTCACGAGAATAAAAAACGCGTCATGAGAATAAAAAAAAGCCAAACCTGCTGAAATCTCACAAGTTTTTTTGTAATTTTGCGCTAAATTAAGGTTAAGTATGTGCTTTTGCGAGCGAAAGAGGTCTTTGAACGATGATTCAGAGACTCAATTCGTTGGTTATGAGCATATATAAAAGTTTTCAGAAGCAAACACCGAACCAATGTATAGAAACAGAACATGCGGCGAGCTTCGACTCGCCGATGCCGGCAAAGAGGTGGTTCTTGCCGGATGGGTACAACGCTCCCGCAAAATGGGAGGTATGACCTTTATCGACCTGCGCGATCGTTATGGTCTGACTCAAATAGTATTCAACAATGAAGTTGACGCACCCTTGTGCGACAAAGCCAACACCCTCGGACGCGAGTTCGTAGTCCAAGTGAAAGGCGTGGTGGCTGAACGTAGCAATAAAAACAGCAATCTTCCCACCGGAGAGATTGAAATCATAGCATCAGCCCTCACCGTACTCAACCGCAGTGAGGTGCCCCCATTCACAATCGAGGACAACACCGACGGCGGCGACGACCTTCGCATGAAGTATCGTTACCTCGACCTTCGCCGTCCCTGCGTGAAACGCAATCTCGAACTGCGCCACAAAATGGCGTTTGAAATCCGCCGCTATCTCGACTCCAAAGGCTTCCTTGAAATCGAGACTCCTATCTTGGTGAAATCCACTCCGGAGGGCGCGCGCGACTTCGTGGTTCCCTCACGCATGAACCCCGGCGAGTTCTACGCACTGCCACAAAGCCCTCAATTGTTCAAACAGCTCCTTATGGTCAGCGGATACGACCGCTACTTCCAAATCGCGAAATGCTTCCGCGATGAAGACCTCCGCGCCGACCGCCAGCCGGAGTTCACCCAAATAGACTGCGAGATGAGCTATGTGGAGCAGGAAGACGTAATCCAAATGTTTGAAGGTCTGGTGAAACATATCTTCAAATATGTGAAAAACATAGACTTCACAGAGCCCTTCCCCCGCATGACATGGAACGACGCAATGCGCCTCTACGGATCCGACAAGCCCGATATCCGCTTCGGAATGCCCTTCGTGGAAATCACAGACCTTGTGAAAGGTAAAGGCTTCAGCGTGATGGAGGATGCCGAACTGACCGTGGGCATCTGTGCTAAAGGATGCGCCGGCTACACTCGCAAACAACTCGACCAACTCACCGATTTCGTGCGCCGTCCTCAAGTGGGCGCCAAAGGTCTGGTATGGGTTAAGTTTGAGGCTGAAGGGGGCGTGAAGAGCTCCGTAAGCAAATTCTTCAGCGAAGAGGATCTCCGCGCATGGGGTGAAAGAATGGGCGCCGAAGCAGGCGACCTCCTCCTTCTCCTCAGCGGCGAGGCTATGAAGACACGCAAACAATTGTGCGAACTCCGTTTGGAGATGGGCAACATCCTCGGATTGCGTCCGAAGAACCAATTCGCGCCGCTGTGGGTCGTGGACTTCCCCTTGTTTGAATGGGATGAGGAAACCCGGCGTTTCTATGCGATGCACCATCCCTTCACCTCCCCCAATCCCGAAGACATACCGTTGCTCCACAGCGACACCGGCAAAGTGCGCGCCACTGCCTACGATATCGTGGTCAACGGCACCGAGCTTGGCGGCGGTTCAATCCGTATCCATGATTCCGAACTCCAAGACACGATGTTTGAGCTTCTCGGATTCACACCTGAGAAAGCGCATGAGCAATTCGGCTTCTTAATGAACGCATTCAAATATGGTGCGCCCCCTCACGGAGGTCTCGCCCTCGGCTTCGACCGCTTCGTGTCGATATTGGCGGAATTGGATTCCATCCGCGATGTCATCGCATTCCCGAAAAACAATGCCGGACGCGATGTGATGAACGAGTCTCCGTCACCCATCGACCAAGCTCAGTTAGATGAATTGAAACTTGAATTAAAGAAAGAAAATTGAATATTACAGTAAGTAATATCGCTGAGGCGATAGAGGGCTTCGCACCTAAGACACTCCAGGAGAGCTACGACAACTCCGGTTTGCAGATAGGATGCGGCTCCATGAAAGTGGACGCGGCTCTTGTGTGTCTCAGTGTCACTGAGGATATAATAGAAGAGGCGGTGCGACGCGATTGCAACTTAATAGTGTCGCACCATCCTCTACTCTTTAAAGGACTGAAACAAATCACGGGAGCCACCAGCGCCGAGCGCATAGTGGCGAAAGCGATACGCCACGGGGTGGCTATCTACAGCGCGCACACGAACCTCGACAGTGCGTTCGAGGGGGTGAGCTATGAGATGGCGCACGCACTCTCGATGAAAAATATCAGCCCGTTGATTCCCACAGCGCCGGGAGCATCCACAGGTCTCGGCATCATAGGGGAAATGCAAAAGCCCGTGCCGGCGCAGGAGTTCCTACGCATGTTGAAACATGAGTTCTCGGTAAAATCGTTGCGCTACTCCATCCAGAGTCCGAAGATTGTGATTCGCAAGGTGGCTCTGTGCGGAGGTTCCGGAGCGTCGTTCATCACCGACGCCATCAACGCCGACGCCGACGCTTACGTGTGCGGCGACATTAAATACCACGATTTCGACTCCTACGGCCCCGACATTCTGTTGGCGGACATAGGACATTACGAGAGCGAAGTGGCGTCGAAAAAAATACTGGCACGCATTATTACGGAAAAATTTCCTAACTTTGTGGTCTATTTCGCCGAAACAGAAAACAACCCTGTAGGTGCGTTATGACGCCGCAACCACTCAAAGTGTAGTAATTACGAAAAAATAATTCCAACAAAGATATGGCAGAGGAAATAAAAAACGAGAAAGAACGCAGTGTAGAAGAGCGCTTGAAAGACCTCTATCTGCTGCAAACTTTATTGTCGGAGATAGACCGCATCAAAGTGCTACGCGGCGAACTTCCCCATGAGGTGAAAGACCTTGAGGACGAAATTGTCCGTTTCCAAACACGCATCCAAAAATACAAGGATGAAATCGCGGATCTCAAACGCCAAGTGACACGTATGCAAGGCGACATCACCGAACGCAGCTCGCGTATCGAGAAATACCGCGAACAGCAAAACAACGTTCGCAACAACCGCGAGTTCGATTTCTTGGAGAAAGAGATGGAATTTGAAGGCCTTGAAATAGAACTCAACAACAAACGTATCCGCGAAGCCAACACAGCACAGGAACGCAAAGCGCAGGAAATCGAAAAGGCGCAAGAGGAACTCTCCGACCACGAGCATATCCTCGAAGACAAACGCAAAGAACTCGATGAGATTGTGAACGAGACCCGCCAAGAGGTGGAGAATCTCCAAGCTAAAGCCAAGACTATCGAGCCGCTTATCGATGAATACACTTTGAAAGCGTTCAAGCGTATCCGCAAAAATGTGCGCAACGGTCTGGGCATCGTCACCGTTCAACGCAACGCCTGCGGCGGATGCTTCAACCGCATCCCGCCACAACGTCAGCTCGACATCAAAATGCACAAAAAAATCATCGTATGCGAATATTGCGGTCGCATCATGATTGACGAAGATCTCGCCAACGGAGTGAACTAAACAAGCTCATCCTATCCACGGTATTCCGCGGATACCTACAACACGAGTAATCTTTCGACACCTAATATCAGGGGGTTTCGCCACGGCGAAGCTCCCTTTTTTGACGACAAGCCTACGCTTCGCACAATATCATTTTACGCCTATCTATCAACCACTTACACTCACAAAGAATGAATACAATCAAAAAACAATAAGAAAAATTTGGTGGTATTAGGAAAAAGTTGTAATTTTGCACTGCAATTCTGAAAAACATCTTTCCAAAAGCGTTTGGAAAAGTCAGAAAATGGCATAGGATGATTCGCTAGCTCAGCTGGTAGAGCACAACACTTTTAATGTTGGGGT
>CAYQMV010000004.1:0-54148 GCA_964418705.1 uncultured Sangeribacter sp. | reverse complement strand
GTAGCACTGCAGTTTTTGGTTCTGCCTGTCCTGGTTCGAATCCGGGTAAGACAACAAGGAGATCACCCTGGAGGATGGTCTCCTTTCTTTTTGTGTATGCTCCCTTGCGACCTATTGAACAGGGTGAATCCGGGTGTCGCTTCACCTCCCCGTTTTTGCAATTAAGCTACAAATAGCCTTAAATTTGCTTAATTTGGCGCATTTGTTGTCTTTATGGTGTTTATTGTATAGAAAATTTGATTAATTTTGCGTCAGCTTTTACGAAAGCACACATAATTGAATATGCACGTCGGTTCAACCAGGATGTAGAGATATAATGATTTGAACATTGTCCGAATGGACTCTTAATTTAGTTTTCTGAAAAACAACACCCGTGCGAATGCTTCATAATTCACCTTGCTTTGAAAATAGTTGGCTGCGGCTTCCCTCCGGGGGTAAGTGGGAGTGCATAGTGTCGTATGCCGATGGAAGCAATGGTGCGCATATCGCACAAAACCAAAAGGGTGTGTGGAGTGATTCCACGCACCCTTTATCTTTTCTTTATTTTCCCTTATTTTTCTCCCGTTTTTCTTTCTCCCGCTTTTCTTTCTGCTATTTCTCTTTCCCCTCTTTCCCCTCTTTTTCTTCTTTCTCCAGTCTTTCTTCGAGTCGTGAGGATTTCACCACGTATTGGTCGTAGTAGGAGAGCACCAGCGTTGTCAGCGGCAGGGCTATTATCAAGCCGAGG
The DNA here is from genome assembly GCA_964418705.1 of uncultured Sangeribacter sp. Taxonomy (GTDB): domain Bacteria; phylum Bacteroidota; class Bacteroidia; order Bacteroidales; family Muribaculaceae; genus Lepagella. Next base: position 53,421 of record CAYQMV010000004.1, on the reverse strand, counting down.
AAACCGAGCAGGGTGCCCCACACCGACAGCGAGAGGAGTATTATGGCGGGGTTCAGTCCCATCACTTTTCCCATCACTTTGGGGGTGATCACCAAGTCTTGAAGTGCTTGCACCACAATGTACACCGCCATGCACTCCCAGAATATCACCCAGAAGCCTACACCGGTGCTCACCGACGCCACAAGGCACAACACCAACGCTATAGGTATGGAGATGAGTTGAAGGTACGGCACCATGTTTAGCGCGCCTATGAAGAGTCCGAACGCCACCGCCATGGGGAGCTTGATGATGAGGAACCCTATGCTGAAGAGGACACCCACGATTATCGACACCAAAAACTGACCTCGGAAGTAGCGGTTCATGGCGTTTTTGACATCGGAGAATATGCGCAGCACCGTGCCGCGGTGGTTGCCCGGCACCAACTGACGGAAGCTGTTCATAAGTCGTTGATAGTCGAGCATGATGAAAATCACGTAGAGCACCACTATCGCCCAGCTGAGCACTCCGAAGATGAAAGAGAGGCTGCTGCTGAGAAACGACCACGAGGAACTCAACGTCTGCCGTATCACTTTCGACCACTCTTCCGGGGTGAGGTATTTGGTGATGGCGTTGAAGTCCACGTTGTCGCGGATGAAGTTGTGGATGTTTTCCGACACGTATGGGATCTCCAGCTTCGTGGTGGCGTATTGCTGCAGCGTCTCCCCCATGTGCGAGGTCTCCTCGATGAGGTAGGGGATGAACGTGTAGAAGAACAGCACCGCGACGAGCAGTGCCTGTATTAGGGTGAACAGCACCGGGAGGAATCTCCGCTTGGTGTGGAGCACGCGCATATTCCATTCCACGAGGGGTTCCAGGATATAAGCTATCAGGCACGCCACGAGGAACGGGAGCAACACTCCGCTGAGAATGTTGAGCAGGTAAAGCACTGCCACCACACAGCATATCGAGAAGAGAATGCGTACCACCCTGTCAAAGGTGAACGGGCGGCGTGTAGCGTTAGGTTCCATAATCATTTTCCTATTTTCAGTAGTTATTAGATAGAGTTATCTATGAATTGGCGCAAAGATAGCTAATTTTTTAAAAGTTTTCGCTACCTTTGCCATATAAATTGAACAAAGAGGGGGGTAAATCCCCCCAGCAAGTGAAATATGCATCATCCGGAAAACGACAGCAAGTATAAAGGATTACAGGTGAATTCCGGCGTAAATTCGCAGCCGACCGTTAATCCGTACCTGGCGGCGCAGCGTGCGTCGCGGCGAAAACTCAGTGTAGGTGACTATGTGGAGGGAATCCGCAAAGGGGATGTCAGCATCCTCGGGCGCGCCGTCACATTGATAGAGTCCACCGCGGAGGAGCATCAGGCGATAGCGCAGGAGGTGATAGAGAAATGTCTTCCCTATACGGGACATTCGCGCCGCATCGGCATCACCGGAGTCCCCGGTGCCGGTAAATCCACATCCATCGACGCGTTCGGCATGCACGTGGTCAACCAAGGTCATAAGTTGGCGGTGCTCGCCATAGACCCCAGCAGCGAACGCACAAGGGGCTCCATCCTCGGCGACAAGACACGTATGGAACGTCTGTCGCAGCAGAAAGAGGCGTTCATACGCCCTTCCCCCTCCGCCGGATCCTTGGGTGGCGTGGCGCGCAAAACGCGTGAGACCATTGTGCTGTGTGAGGCGGCAGGCTACGACACCGTCTTTGTCGAGACCGTGGGCGTGGGGCAGAGTGAAACCGCCGTCCATTCGATGGTGGACTTCTTCCTCCTTATCCAACTCGCGGGAACCGGCGATGAACTTCAAGGTATAAAACGCGGAATCATGGAGATGGCTGACGGCATCGTGATTAATAAATGCGACGGCGACAATATCCAGCGCGCCGAACTCGCCGCCGGACAGTTCCGTTCCGCACTGCATCTCTTCCCACCGACACCGAGTAAATGGGTGCCGGAAGTGATGACATATTCCGGCTACTTCGAACTCAACATAGATAAGGTGTGGGATATGATTGACCGCTACTTTGAATATGTGAGGGGCACAGGCTATTTCGAGCAGAAACGCAACGAGCAGGCCAAATATTGGATGGTGGAATCCATCAATGAGCAGCTGAAAGCCTCCTTCTATCATAAACCGGAGGTTAAGGCCCTCTTGGAGCAGAAAGAGCTCCGTGTGCTTAATAACGAGCAGTCATCGTTCACCGCCGCCAAGGAGGTGCTTGACTTCTACTTCAACAAACTGCGTTCGGAATAGATTCCCGGCATCCGTAAGCCGGTGGTACGCCATATTTCGTGGACCATTATCTGAACCATAGAAACTCGAAAAATGGTTAATCAAGAGGATTGAATATGGCTAATAAATTAGTTACAATGATAGGGCGCCAGAGTGCCAAATATGGTAAGCGTGAAGCTTATCGGTTCTGCTGGCGCAAAGAGGGGGAGTGGCTCTCCACTTCGTGGAGTGATTTCGCCGTGCAAGTGGACGTGGCGGGACGCGCTCTCGCCGCGTTGGGTCTTGAGGAGAACGGGCGTATCGCTATATGTTCCCCCAATACTCCGCAGATACTTATCACCGAGTGCGGCGCTTTTCAGAACCGTGCTGCGGTGACTCCGCTCTATGCCGCCACTTCGCAGCGGCAGTTCGATTTCATAGTCAACGATTGCGGCGCGCGCCTGCTGTTCGTGGGCGACAGCCACCAGTATGCGTTGGCTTATGATTACTATAAGCGTAATCCGGAACGCGTGGCTGGAATCGTGGTCTTTAAGAACGACGGCATCGCTCTCCATGAGGATGATACCGCCACCATGTTTTGGGATGATTTCGTGCGCTTGGGTATGAACGCCGGCGACGACATACGCCGTGAAGTGAAGGCGCGCACAGGCAGGGGCGTACCCTCCGACCTCGCCACTCTCATATATACCTCCGGAACCACCGGAGACCCCAAGGGGGTGGAGATTCTCCATTCCAATTATGATTTCGCCATCGACACGCATCTCGACGCGCTCAAGAGCGTGAGCGATGACGACCTTTCCATGGCGTTCCTCCCCATGTCGCATATCTTTGAGAAGGCGTGGTGCTTCTTCTGCCTCGCTAAGGGTATACGTATCGCGGTGAATTATGATCCGCGCAATATCCAAAACGCACTGAAGGATGTGGAGCCCACGATTATGTGTTGTGTGCCCCGCTTCTGGGAGAAAATATATGTCGGAATCAACGACAAAATCAACTCCATGGGCGCATTGCGCCGTTTCATGGCTCATCGTGCTTTGAGGGTGGGGCGTCGCCGCAATATAGACTATGTGCGCTTGGGGAAACCTGTGCCGGCATTGCTGGAACGCCGTTATCGCTTTTGGGATAAACGTGTGTTCTCTCCGCTGCGTAAGGCGATAGGTATCCCCAAACCTAATATGTTTCCGACGGCGGGAGCGCCCCTCAGCGATAAGATATGTGAGTTCATGCGCTCCGTGGGTATCGGTGTGAAGGTGGGCTATGGTCTGAGCGAAACCACCGCCACCGTCACTTGTTTCCCCGACGAGGGGTACGAGATCGGCACCGTGGGGAAACCCCTTCCCGACATTGACGTTAAGATCTCGGAGGAGGGTGAGATTCTTGTGAAATCCCCCGGAGTCACCCCCGGCTATTACAATGACGAGGCGGCTAATAAGGAGGCGTTCACCGACGACGGATATTTCCGCACCGGCGATGCCGGATACTTCAATGAGGATGGTGCGTTGGTGCTCACAGAGCGTATTAAGGACCTCTTCAAGACCGCCAACGGCAAGTATATAGCCCCACAAGCCATTGAGAGCCGTTTGGCGGAGAATAAATATATTGATGAGGTGGCGGTGATAGGCGACAAACGCAAGTTCGTGACGGCGTTGGTGGTGCCTAACTTCGTAAACCTGCGGAAGTGGGCGGCTGAAAAGGGTATCATTAGCGGCGATGCCTCCGCTATGGCGTCAAACAGTAGCGTGATGGACTTCCTTATGGAGCAGATAGAAAAGGTGCAGGCGGGGTTCGCTGAATTTGAGAAGATAAAGCGTATCCATGTGCTTTCGCAGGGCTTCTCCGTGGATCGCGGTGAGCTTACAAACACTCTGAAGGTGCGCCGCAGTGTCGTCGCACGGCATTATGCCAAGGAGATTGACACCCTTTATGTCTGAACGATAAATCTCTGAACGATATATATCTGAAAGGTGAATCTCTGAATGGATAATCTATAGCGGAAGAATCCCTGTAAGTTGAATCTCTAACTGGAGAATCTCTAACTGGAGAACCCTTGACGAGAGAATACCTACGGAGAATATATGGACTGAAATGATAAAAGGATGGCGCACTTTTGGGTGTGTCATCCTTTTATTCGCTATTCGCTATTCGCTATTCGCTATTCGCTGTTTCGCCGTTTTGCCATGAGCCGCTTTCCGGAGTCTTATTCCAGGCGGAAGGGTATTGTGATTTTTGCCGGAGCATCTTTGGCAACGCCGTTGTTGTCCGCCGGTTCCCATTTGGGCATTATCCTCACCAACCGTATCGCTTCCTCTTCGAGGTAGGGGTCGATCATACGTGTCACCTTGATGGAGGATATTGATCCGTCGGCTTTCACTATAAACTCAAGGTTTACATTCCCTTCCACGCCGTTGTCCGCCGCCTGCTGCGGATACTTAAGGTTCTCGGCGATAAACGCGCTCATCGCCTCTTCTCCGCCAGGAAACTGCGGCGTGTCGGCGCTCCATGCCGCCACCGCCGACCCTATCGCCATGGCGGCTGCCAATATTCGTTTATTCATATAATAGATTTTCATTTATGCAAAAGTAATCATTTGACGGCATATAGGCAAACACCATGCATATGGAAAATGCCGCGAAATCTATTGTTAATAGATTGTCGCGGCATTATGGGTGAAAGATAAAATCATCTTCTACGTTTGAAAATGTAGAATATTGATTTTAAGGAGTTTAAAAATCTTCTTTTTCTGCTCGTTTGCTTTACGCATGGAGTTGTCTGACTTTTATCTTTCGACAACTTTTCAATCCATACAGATCCCTGCAGTAGGGGAGGTTTGCTGCAGGCACCCGGATTTACGTTCAACGTTTTGAGGCTCTGCATTTTAGTATGTTTTCTTAGGTAACACTTTTGGTGTGTCCATTGTTCGTGATAGAAAGTTAAATATTTCTATATGTCGCAATTTTGTTCTAATTATCTATTGTTGTTGCGTGTTGTTTATTTATGTTAGGAAGCATTGCTTAGTTAGAGGTTTTGACTGTTTTTTTTGCTGATTAAACAATAGTTATGTGTGTGGGTGATGGTGTCTTTTCTTGGCAAAATTCTGTTAAGTGTCTTAAAATTTTAACATAATAGGAGGTGTGGCGTTTTTGTTTTTTTGTTGTCGGTGTGTTGGTGGTAATGTGCCGGTAAATTCTTTTTGATAAATTTGTATATATTATTTTGTTGTATTTTGTCATTTTGCTATGGTTTTGTTTTGCTGTGGGCAGGTAATAGATGTGTATGCTGGAAATTTGTGATGTGTGTGGTGGAAAATGTCGTGATTTTATTCATTAACTATAAAAAGATGTATTGCTGCGTTTGGTTTCTGTGAAATGACAGTTAGAACAATGAGAAAAATAATTTGTTAAATTGGCAAATTTCTCTTTAAGAAGAAAAAAAATAATAGTAAATTTGCATTGTTATCCTTTTTGGATTTAGTGCCATGCTGAACTAAAATAATCTGCTTTCACCGCTGGAATCAGGCGGTGGAGTGTGTTATTAACAAGAAAATTATTAAACAAACAAAGTATGAGAAAACTGTTTCTAATTCTGATGGCAGTGATCACCTGTACTTGGACTTTGTCGGCGCAGACAAAGACAATACACGGCACTGTTCTGGATGCGGCCAACAATGAACCGCTGATCGGCGCCACAATCATGCCGGTCGGTGGCGGTCAGGGTGCGGCTGCTGATTTGGATGGTAATTTCACTATTACTGTGCCTACAAAAGTATCAAAAGCGACTGTGTCTTACGTGGGCTACACCACTAAGACCGTGGATTTGCATGACGGTATTACTGTTTATTTGGCATCCTCCGCATCTGACCTTGACGAGGTCATCGTAGTCGCTTACGGTACCGCCAACAAGGAATCGTTGACCGGTTCTGTGGCTGTGGTGGGATCCAAACAAATCGAAGACCGCCCGGTATCCTCCGCCACCGCCGCCCTCGAGGGTAATGCACCCGGTGTGCAGGTGAACAACACTTACGGTACTCCGGGTTCCGACCCCTCGATCCGTATCCGTGGTTTTAGCTCCGTCAATGGTAGCAACGCCCCGATTTATGTGGTCGACGGTGTTCCGTATGAGAATGGTATCAGCGACCTTAACCCCTCCGATATCGAGTCTATCTCCGTATTGAAGGATGCCGCTTCCTCCGCTCTCTATGGTAACAAGGGTTCCAATGGTGTCGTCCTCATCACTACCAAGAAAGCTAAACAGGTTGACAAAGTTGACGTAAACCTTTCAATTAATCAAGGTATGTACACTCGTGGTATCGGTCAATACGACAAACTTGGCACCGACCAATGGATGGAACAAGTTTGGACCGGTATGTACAACCGTTATCGCACCACTTCCGACAGAACTCCCGAGGGTATCGCCGAGTATCTGAAAAGCAACATCATCTCCGCCAACATGATTCGCTCCAACCTTTATGGGGTGGCTAATGACGAGGTGTTCGACCTTAATGGTAAACTTACTTCCAGTGTCCTCCCCGGCTACCAGGATGACCTCGATTGGTGGAAAGCCGTTTCCCGCACAGGTTATCGCCAGGAGTACAACATCAACGCCGCCGGCGCAACCGACAAATTCAATGTATTCGCTTCGTTCGGATATTTGAATGAGAAAGGTTATTTGTTGAAAACTGACTACGAGCGCTACACCGGCCGTTTGAACGCATCGTTCCAACCTAACAAATATTTCAAGTTCGGTTTGAACATCGCCACCACATATTCCGGCGGTAATGAGAACACTCAAGCTGGTACAACCTATACCAACAACCCGTTCCTTACTGACCGTTACGCTCCCATCTATCCTTACTATAGCCACGATGAGGAGGGCAACACCGTCCTTAACACCAAAGGAAAACCTGAGTGGAGCACCGCTTCATATCTCGGTGGTGAGAACATCGCCTACGCTTTGCGTTTGGACTTTGATCAATACACTGACCTCTCTGTCAATGGTACCGCCTATGGTACAGTGATTCTCCCTTACGGCTTTGAAGCCACCATCCGTGGCAACATGGCACGTGATAAAAACGACTATCAAGAGTACGTTAATAATGTGACAGGTTCCGGTACTGCTTACAATGGTATGTTCTACGACCAAATGTACAATACCGACTACTCCACATTCATGCAGACTTTGACATGGTCTCACGATTATGGTTACCACCATGTGGATGCTTTGTTCGACCATGAGAACTACAGAATGCACCAGAACTATTTCTATACTTATGCATTCAATCAGTCGTTCGATGACATGTATTATATCGGCAACTTCACCGACAACCCTAAGAATGGAGGTGCCATCGGTGAGGACCGTACAGAATCCTACTTAGGCCGCGCGCGCTACAACTATATGCAGAAATACTTCGGTGAGGTCAGCTATCGTCGTGACGGTTCTTCCCGTTTTGCAAGCGATCACCGTTGGGGTGGTTTCTGGTCTGTCGGCGGTAGCTGGGTGATTACCAAAGAGAAATTCATGAATGAGCTTACTTGGGTGAACTACTTGAAACTCCGCGCCGCTTATGGTACTGTGGGTAACTGTGTTTCCGCATCCACATTCAACTATTTGAATATGTACGGCTTGACTAAATATAATGGTACAGCCGCCGTGCTTCCCACCAACCTCGCTTCCGATAGATTGAAATGGGAGACCACTAAGAGCTTTGACATCGCATTGGAGGGATCCGTGCTTGACGACCGTCTTAACTTCACAGTCGGCTACTTCGACAAACGAAGCACAGACCTTATCTTCTCTGTGACTCAGCCCGCTTCCGCCGGTGGTACAAGCTACTCTTGGTCCAACCCCTCAATCACCACTAATATCGGTACGATGAGCAACCGTGGTTGGGAAATCAGCCTTGGTGTCGACATCCTCCGCACAAAGGACTTCTATTGGAACGCATCGGTAGACGCTACGTTCCTTAAGAATAAGATTATTTCACTCCCCAATGGTGATGATATCCCGGGCAGCCAGCGTCGTAGCGAAGGTCGTTCACTTTATGAGTGGTACTTGCCTCACTTCGCCGGTGTGGATCAAATGACCGGTAACTCCCTCTTTGAACTTGACCGCAACGCTTACGAGTTCACTTATCTTGGCGAAGAGGATGGTCAGGCTCTTTATAATCAATACTATAATGGTGCTAAAGAAGCTGGAGAATTGGTTGAAATCGGTGATAAGGTTTATGTCACTGACTCTCAATATGCATCCCATGATTGGCGCGGCACCGCCCTCCCCACTGTTTATGGTTCTATAGGAACTAATTTCAGCTGGAAAGGCATCTCTCTCGGACTTCTCTTCACTTATAGCCTCGGTGGCAAGTGCTACGACTCAAACTACTACTATTTGATGTCTTGCAGCGATCCTAAGGATTTGACCACTGCCATCCACAAGGATGCGTTGAAAGCATGGAGCGGTGTCCCGGAGGGTATGACCGAGACTTCCGCCAACCGTATCGATCCTAATGGCATTCCTGAGTTCAACTTCGCCACAGCGACTAAGAACAGTGGATCTAGCACCGACCGTTGGTTGACAAGCTCCGATTATCTCGTGTTCAAGAACTTGAACCTTTCTTATTCATTCCCCGAGAAATGGGTTAAAGCAATGCAATTGCAAAACCTTTCAGTGGGTGTCGCTGTTGAGAACTTGTTCACCATCACAGCTCGTAAAGGTTTGAACCCGCAGTACTCGTTCAATGGTACTCAGGATGCGGACTTTACAACAGCGCGCGTGGTGTCATTCTCACTCAATGCTAAATTCTAATCGTAAGATTTGAAATCCGAGATAGTTTACAATATCATTAACTAATGCAAATTCAGAAAATGAAACATAATAAAATTTTCAGAAGCGTTGTGGGTGTATGTCTTGCCGGTGCTTTGGCTTCATGCTCAAGCGACTACTTGGAGCTTACACCTCAATCCAGCGTTACTGATAAAACGGTGATGAAGACTACCGAGACCGCCTCTTACGCGGTCAATGGTATCGCCGCGCTGATGATTAAAAACCAAGGTGGATCCGGCACCGGCTATCCGGCAGGTAACTCCGGTGAGGCTTTCATGATGACCTATTGGGGTGATTTCATGGGTGAGGACTATTTCAGCAACCTCCAGGGTGTCTGGGGTGGCGGTGTGGTGAACAACATGAGTGTCTTCGCAAACAACCGTTTCATGTATGGAACTTCAGCATGGGGCTTCTACTATAGTATTATCAGCGACGCCAACCGTGTACTACAATATTTGGATGAATGTGAGGAGACCACTGTCGGAGAACGTGATCAAATCCATGCAGAGTTGTTGACTTTCCGTGCTCACGCCTATATGCGTTTGCTTCAGCTCTTCGCCCCCCGTTGGAGTGAGTCTTTGAACGGTACACGCAAATGTATTGTTATCCGTAACGACGCCACCACAACTGATGTGCCATTGTCTACTATGGCGGAGGTGTTTGACTGCATTTACAAGGACTTGAACGAGGCTATTGGATACTTTACACAACCTGAAGTGGCTGCTTTGGAACGCCCGAATATGTCTGTGCCTAATCTTGGTGTGGCTTATGGTACTTATGCCCGTGCCGCATTGTTGAAAGAGGATTGGACAACCGCTGAGGCGATGGCTAAGAAAGCGCGTGAAGGTTATAAAATCATGACTGCCGACGAATGGGGGCAGGGCTTCATTGAAGCGAACAGCGACTATATGTGGACCAACACTATTGACGTGGATGACTACGGATATTATGGTGCTTGGGGCGCTTACAATGCTTGCAATGGTATTTATGCACTCGCATGGGGTTATGGCGCCGGTGCAATCGATAGAACTCTCTATCTTCTTCTTGACAAGAATGATATCCGTCGCAACCGTTTCTTGATGCCTGAGTCTGTGAACTCTTCACGTCAACCGTTAAAGAATTGGTATGATGAGAACTATGTGAACTCTGGAAATATGAACGTCTACAATATGGCTAAAAACCGTCTAGGTTCCATAGCTATGTTGAACTTCTGTTCCGCAGCCACACCTAATACTCCGTCGTGGGCATCCTCTGTCACTCCGGCTTATTCCAACCAGACAGGTAACTCCTATGATATCATATTGCAGTTCGGTGCGCAGTTGAAATTCTATTGCGCTGACGAGGCTTCACACGTATCGCAGTATCCCTTCATGCGTTCCACAGAGATGCTTCTCGCTCAGGCCGAGGCGGCTTACCATTTGGGTAGTATCTCCGAGGCTCAACAATTGGTTACAGAATTGTGTAAAGAACGTATCACCGGCTACACGTCATGCACTAAGACAGGTCAAGATCTTCTTGATGAGATCCGTCTCCAACGCCGTATAGAACTTTGGGGCGAGGGTTCCTGCTTCCACGATCAAAAACGTTGGGGTTGGCACAATATCCGTCGCGCTTGGGTGGATGGTGACACCAATTCGGGTAACATTCCGCCGGAGTACGCTATTGACATAGCTCCGGATCAAGCCAACCACTGGACTTTGAAAGTTCCTTATACTGAGAGCGAGTACAACAAACTCATCAATCTCAGCGAGATTGACTGGTGGAATTAAAAATGTTTCCTGCGTCTAATACGTTGAAATAATACGTTGTAATAAAATGAGGGGCGTTCTCCAATACGGGGGACGCCCCTTCCGTTTTATTGTTTTGTCAATTAACTGCTTGAATTATATGTGTGGTTTAATTGGGAAATGTATTAATTAATTATGGGAATGTATTAAAAATGCTAAATCTTGATTTTTTTCCCACGTAGAATTTGTGCGAATGAAAAAAAATGACCAAATTTGCATCCGTGTAATTGCATCCGTGCAATTTATCAGAATGAGAACTAATAAACCTATAAATATTTACAAAGATAGTATGAAAAGATTTTACACATTAGTTGCGACTGCAGCATTGGCAGTAGGTTCAATGGTGGCAGCTCCGCAATTGAAACCGGCTCACCAATTAGGTGATTTGAAGGCTGAACTCACTCCCAAGGGACAAGCTATCCTTAACGCCCGTTTGGCAAACGACATCTACATGGACGAGATGGGCGTTGAACGCCGCGGTATGAAGTTCACCTATGTTGATGCCAACGGCAAAACTTGGAGACTGCATCTCCAACAAAGTGGTGATATGACATCCCTTTTTGGATCTGCAAATGCTGATCTTAACAGAATCGTTATGCCTATGAGTGTGATTTTTGATAGCGATGACGAAAGATTGTACACTTATGGTTTCTACCCCACTCAGGGTTTCTTCACTTCTGACGAAGATGCGGGCGCTGCTTATGAAGACTGGACCGACACCACTCCCAGCTCTTTCGGTGGCACTGTTTGCGACTTGATGCCTTTGGAATATTGGGATACTTTGGCTGAGTATGAGGAATTTGATAAATTCGTGATGCCTGCTATCAATGAGGATAACCCCAATTCTGTAAGCATTTATGATGCTACAAATAGCACATTCTGCTTGCTTAATATGCGCGAGTATTTCAAAAATGGCACAACCAGCACAATGGGTGTTTATGTTTCCTATACTAATGGTACAGGAAACCCTGTAGGTTATCCTGCTGTAGGCACAGAGTTATCTTTCCGCAACTATGATGATGAACTCCAAGCAATCGACGCTCATCTCATTGCTGTTGTTAACGACAAGAATGATAATACTATTAAGGACTTGGACGTTCCTTTCTCCGGTGAGATCTCCACTTTTGAAGGCTTCGCTGTAAAGAATATGAAGATGACTTTCAATGAGGTTCACGTGGTTAATGCTGGTGTTCAGAATGCCGAGACTAACGACCTCTTCGATGTCACCACTTGGGATAAGAACTTGGTTAAATATTATATCCTTGCATGCGGTGAGGGTTTGACTTACCAATACGATTGGACTGCGACTACCATGCCCGAGCAACCTTACTTGGTAGAAGAGGGTAGCAGCGCAGGTTATAGAACTTTCTTCGCAGGTTTGTACTCCGATGCTGCATCCACACAACCTTATGGTGTTTGGACTGTGACTACTCCCGAGGGTGAGTACAACGAGCAGTATGATTACACATTGTGGACAAACACTCCTAACGCCGGCGACATGCTTTATGGCGGTTACAATGGTGATTATGCTCCTTGGTCAGAGTCTGACGGTGCTTACATCGTTTACGATGGCAAACAATACATTCCCAAGAATGGTTCTCAACTTTTGATTGGTGGTAAATCCGGTATCCAATTTTCCGGTTTGGACAACTACAAGAACCCCTGGACAATCAACTATGACGGTGATATCATCTATCACTTCAACCCCGCTGACTACACAGAGGTTACTACTATCTCTTCCAAAGGCAACCTTGATGACCTTGAAGGTGTTGACGCTGTCGCTGCTGACAACAACAGCGCTGTATACGCCGCTAACGGCACTCTCACAGTAAATGTTGAGAAAGCTGCCAACGTAGCTGTTTACACTGTCGCAGGTGCTTTGGTTAAGAATGTGAATGTAGCTGCCGGTGAGACTTCATTCAAACTTGACGGTGGTCTTTACATCGTGAAAGTTGGTAACAAAGTTGCGAAAGTTGTGCTTTAACCCACTGAATTAGGCTTATAATTTTAGCAATTATATAGCGGAAGTGGCGTCGCATGGTGCGATGCCACTTCTTTTTTTTTGTCTTTGTGATAGTTTTGTCATTGACAGTTTTATTCTCAAAGGACGCGTTTTTAACCCAACGGCGGTGTTTTTAACCCAAAATATTTGCTCATTAAAATTATTGTCTATAAATTTGCCCCCATAAATGTGAGACGTAAGCCTTGGCGGATATCTATTATTTGGCAGGCCTACTTAACCATAAATCAGAACCGGAAAAACAAAATCATGGAGATTAAAAATGCGAATGCCGGCACATTGGAATCCGGCGACATCCTAATCCGCATATCACCGGCGGAGGTGGAGGGGTTGCAGATCAACCTTGAAAGCACCGTAGCTTATCAGTTCGGCGCACAGATTAAGAGGGTGATTTCCGACACGCTCAAAGACTTGGGTGTGGATAACGCCGTGGTCGACGCCACCGACAAGGGGGCCCTCGACTGCACTATCCGGGCACGTGTCACCGCCGCCGCGGTACGCGCCACCGGCAAAGATGTGTGGGCTGACTAATCCTCGGCGCGCACATCGCCACTTCATTAATGAAGCTTTCGCTTCGTAGTATTAACTTTCAACCTTCCGAATCAGAAGATTTATCATGCAAAGACTGAGAAGAACTATGATGTTCGTGCCGGGAAACAATCCGGCGATGATGGCAGACGCAAATATCTATGGCCCGGACTCCATTATGCTCGACCTCGAGGATTCCGTGACCATGGCGGAGAAAGACACCGCGCGTCTGTTGGTTTACAACGCTCTTAAAACAATCGATTACGGCAACACTGAAATGGTGGTTCGCATCAATCCACTCAACACTCCTTACGGCAAGAAGGATATTGAGGCTGTCGTGAAAGCCGGTGTCCACGTGATCCGTATGCCCAAAACTGAGACCGCTGAAGAGGTGGTGGAAGTGGAGAGGGAAATCGAACGTGTGGAAAAGGAAATCGGAGCCCTCGGACGCACCAAAATCATGGCGGCGATAGAGTCCACCCTCGGAGTGGTCAACGCTTACGCCATAGCCACCGCGTCGAAGCGCATGATGGGCATCGCCCTCGGCGCCGAGGACTACAGCGCCAACCTCAAGACACAACGCACCCCCGGGGGTGACGAACTCCGCTTGGCGCGTGAGACTATCGTGGTAGCGGCGCGCGCCGCCGGTATCGACGCTCTCGACACTGTCTACTCCAACCTCAACGATATGGAGACATTCCGCAAAGAGGTGGAATTTATCAAAACACTCGGTTTCGACGGCAAGTCTATCATCAATCCCCGTCAAATTGAGGTGGTGAACGATGTGTTCGCACCCAAAGAGAAAGAGATAGAGAAAGCGCGCACTATCATCCACGCCATCAAAGAGGCTGAGAAGAAGGGCTCCGGCGTAATCGCGGTGAACGGCAAGATGGTTGACCGTCCCGTGGTATTGCGTGCCCAGCGCACCATTGATCTCGCACTCGCATCAGGAATTATTAAAGAGGAGGACTTGCAGTAATGAGTACACTTAAAGAAAGAGCAGCATTGGTGGCTGAGCAGGCTGATAAAATGAATAAGCCCACTTACACCGACGATATAAAGAAGAATGGCGCTTTCCGTGCCGATTTGCAGAAGGAGAGTCCCAAATTGGTGACTCTGGAGGAGGCTATCCGCCGCACCGGCTTGAAGGATGGCATGACAATATCTTTCCACCATCATTTCCGTGGTGGTGACAAAGTTGTCAACATGGTTGTTGATAAGTTGGCTGAAATGGGATTTAAGAATCTTCATCTCGCCGCGTCGAGCCTCCAGGATGTCCATGCTCCTTTGATTGAGCATATCCGTGCCGGAGTGATCACACGCATCTCCACTTCCGGATTGCGCGGCGCTTTGGCGAATGAGATCTCCACGGGACTTATGGAAGAGCCTGTGGTTTTCCGTAGCCACGGTGGACGTGGCAGCGCCATAGCCAACGGCGACCTCCATATAGATGTGGCGTTCCTCGGCGCCTCCTCTTGCGACCCCTTAGGAAACGCCTGCGGTTATTCCCGTTCGGAGAACGCCAAATCCATATGCGGATCTTTGGGCTACGCTCTCCCCGACGCGCAATATGCCGACAAAGTGGTGATCCTCACCGACGACCTCGTGCCATACCCCAACACACCTTTCAGCATCTCCGAGCGTCAGGTGGATTACGTGGTGGAAGTGGAGTCTGTGGGTGATTCTTCGAAGATAGCTTCCGGAGCCATCCGCGACACTAAGAATCCCCGCGACATCCTTTTGGCGCAACAGGCTGCCAAGGTGATTATCAACAGCGGTTATTTCAAAGATGGATTCTCTATCCAGACAGGTTCCGGCGGTGCCTCCCTCGCCGCGGTGAAATATATCCGCAACAGCATGATAGAGCAGGGCATCAAAGCCTCCTACGCTCTCGGTGGCATCACCGCCCACATGGTGAAAATGCATGAGGAGGGACTTATCGACCGCCTTATCGACGTTCAGTCCTTCGACAAAGTGGCGGCGGAGTCTCTCCGCGACGATATGATGCACCAGGAGGTTTCCGCGAATGAGTACGCGAGTGCCGATGAGCCGGGTTCCGCCGTGCATTATCTTGATATCGTGATCCTCTCCGCTTTGGAGGCTGACGTGAACTTCAATGTCAATGTCCTTGTCGGCAGCGACGGCATCATCCGCGGAGCTATCGGCGGACACCCCGACACCGCCGCCGATTCAGCCCTCTCAATCATTGTTTGTCCGTTGCTCCGCGGCAGAATCCCCTGCATCGTGGATGAGGTGACCACTCTTATCACTCCCGGAAAGAGCGTGGATGTGATTGTCACAGAGTATGGCATCGCCGTTAATCCCGAGCGTCCGGAGCTTGCCGAGCGTTTGAAGTCCGCCGGTTTGAAAGTGGTGGATATCAATTGGCTTAAGGATAAAGCTCTCTCCATCATCGGTCAACCCGCGGCGTTGCCTTTCGGCGACAAAGTGGTGGGCGTGGTGATGAACCGCAACGGATCAGTGATGGATGTGATTAAGAATATCATACCTCAAGAATAGACCTATGGCTATCACTCTTGAAGAATTGCTCGCCTCGCGCGACGCCCGTCGGGAGAAGGAGATGGTTTATCTGCGCCGTTATCCCCAATACACCTTGATGGTGCTCACCATAGTGGTGCCGGGCAGCGACAAACGCACACGTGCCGCGAAAGTGGTGGCGCATGCCGCCGTCGACGCTTTGCGTGAAGAGTTCGGCGATGCGATTTTCAAAGAGGAGATATGCGACCTTGTTACCGGATTCGAGGCGTATCTCCTGCTCTCTGTGGAGCGGGAGAACGCCAAAATCCGTGCTATAGGCTTGGAGGAACGGCATCCGTTGGGACGCTTGATGGATATTGATGTGATAGGGGAGGACGGCACCCCTTTCGGACGCGGGGCTATGCGCCGCGCGCCGCGTAAATGCATCATTTGCGACAACGATGCCCGTGTGTGTATGCGTGCCGCGACCCACACCCCCCTGGCAATCGACAACCGTATAAACCAAATGGTAGATGAATACCTTCTCCGGCATTGAACTACGACATATACCCACCCATATCCCACGTCTGCGTGAGGAATGGGAGGCGCTTCTCGCAAAGCATCAGCTGACCCCCACCGCCGCGAAAACGGTGGTAGGGCTTTATGATGTGGAGGATACTCTTGTGGGGTGCGCTTCCTTGGACCGCGGCGTGATTCAGTGTGTGGCGGTGGAGGATGCTTTGCAGGGGGAGGGTCTTACAAACACTCTTATCTCCTATCTGCGCGAAAAAGCGCGTGAGGAGGGGGTGGAGAACCTCATGATTTTCACCAAACCGCAATATCGCAACTCTTTCGAGAGCCTCGCTTTCAAGTGTATCGCGGTGTCCCCGCGGGCGGTGCTTTTGGAGTCGGATCCGCGTGGTGTGAAATCGTATGCGAATTATCTTATGTCGCTGCGTGGCGACACTCCGCAATGCCGCGATTCCGTCGATGGCACCCTTCCCGTGGGCGCGATTGTGATGAACGCCAACCCTTTCACTCTCGGACACCGTTATCTTGTGGAGCAAGCCGCGGTGAGGGTAAGCCGTTTGTTCGTCATACTTGTGGCTGACGACAACCGCACACTCTTCCCATATTCACTGCGTAAGAGAATGGTCGAGGCGGGAGTGGCGGATTTGGAGAATGTGGTGGTGTGTGAAGGAAGCCGCTACGCCGTCAGCGCGTCCACTTTCCCCTCCTATTTCATAAAGGAGCGTGATGCGTTGACCGACACCCACATCACCCTTGATTTGGATATTTTCGCGAAGCATATCGCTCCGGCGTTGGGCGTAGGCGTGAGATTCGTGGGTAGTGAACCCACCGATCCCCTCACTGCCAGATACAATGAGCTGATGCGTGAACAGCTCCCCGGGCGCGGCGTCGCCGTGGTGGAGATTCCGCGTAAGGAGAGCGATGGAGTGATAAGCGCCTCCCGTGTCCGCCGTTTGTTGGGCGGAAATAGAGTGGCGGAGGCGTTGAGTTTTGTGCCGCGGCGCAATTGGCACTTTATATTGGCATGGATGGCGTGCCGCGCGCTCCGTATGGAGCTTGACTGCACTCCGAAGCCGGGATTAGTCGACCGCCGCGACTCCGGTTCACATAAGGATATGGACCATGCCTTGATGAGCAAAAGCATAGATGCGCTATATCCCTATTTCGCCGAGTTGGCGGAAGTGGGGATTTCCCAACATAACCCGAATCACGATGATATAGTCGCGATAGGGGTGGAGGGTGAGCGTGCCATGCTCGCCGCCACCGGAGGTGTCAACACCTACAAGGGCGCCCTTTTCTCCATGGGCTTGATGATGGTGGCTGCCGGAAACATATTGGCTCATGGCAAAACTATGGACGACGAATCATTTATGACTGCGGTCGCGGAGTATGCTGCGGCGTTCAAACCTCAAACTTCCACCCATGGCGCCACGGTGAGGGCGCGCTATGGGCTTAAATCAGCCCTCGATGAAGCTAAAACGGGCTATCATGGCATGTTTACCCGATGGCTTCCCTACTATCGCGCTCTGAAAGGAGAGCGGTCGCCATTCATGCTGCAACATCTTCTGCTTAAAATCATGACGCTGCTGGAGGACACCAATGTCTACTTCCGGTGCGGCGCGGAGGTGGCGGCGCGGGTGCGCGGGGAGGCTGAAGCGGCGTTGGCGGCGCCCGTCACTGAGGAGTCGCTGCGTTTAATGAACCAATCGTTTATCAGTAGGAATATCTCCCCCGGGGGTGCCGCCGATATGCTCGGCATGACGATTCTCGCGGATTCCTTGTTGGTAGATTCCCTAAAAAACTGCGTTTCTTATGAGAATTTAACATCTCAAACAGACCCGTAGGCGTCACTTATGTGTTGTACTTAATATTAACCCTAAATAAATTTACCTTTTTTCTAAATCATGGTAGAACTAATAGATAAAGGAGTTTACCTCCTTAATGGCAAAGAGATTGCCACAGACACCAGTTCACTCCCTTGCCCCGACGAGGCGAGAGAGAACACTATTACGTATTCTATCCTTCGCAGCCACGATGTGGATGGCTCCAAGGGGAAGAAAATGCGCATAAAATTCGATGCGATGATGTCGCATGATATCACTTACGTCGGTATCATTCAAACCGCGCGCGCTTCCGGCCTTGAGAAGTTCCCTCTTCCTTATGCTATGACCAACTGCCACAACTCGTTGTGCGCTGTGGGTGGCACCATCAATGAGGATGACCACGTGTTCGGTCTCTCCGCGGCGAAGAAATATGGCGGCATCTATGTACCCGCCAACCAAGCTGTGATTCACCAATACGCGCGTGAGGCGATGGTGAAATGCGGCAACATGATACTCGGTTCCGACTCCCACACCCGCTACGGCTCCCTTGGTAACATGGGCGTAGGCGAAGGCGGCGGCGAGTTGGTGAAACAACTCCTCAACAACACTTGGGATATCAACGCTCCCGAGGTTGTGCTCGTATGGCTTGAGGGCGCTCCCAAAAAGGGTATCGGTCCCCACGATGTCGCCATATCTTTAGTGAAAGCCGTGTTTGAGAATGGCTTTGTGAAAAACAAAGTGCTTGAGTTCGCAGGTCCCGGTGTGAAAAATCTTCCTATCGACTTCCGCAACGGAATCGATATCATGACCACCGAGACCACTTGCTTGAGCTCTATCTGGATCACCGATGATGAGGTGAAACACCATTATGAAATACATTGCCGTCCGGAGGATTATAAGGAACTTCAACCGGGAGCCGTGGCTTACTACGATTCAATGATACGCATTGATCTAAGTAGTCAGGAATCTATGATTGCTCTTCCTTTCCACCCCTCCAACGCGTTCACTATCCACGAGCTTCAGGCTAACCCCGAGGCTATCCTCCGTCAAGTGGAAGAGGACACCCGCCGTCGTTTCGGCGACAAGGTGAATGTGGACCTTGTGGACAAAATCGTGGATGGCAAGGTGATGGCTGACCAAGGCATCATCGCCGGATGCTCCGGTGGTACATACGACAACCTCGCCGAGGCTGCATCCATCTTGAAGGATAAATCCGTGGGCAACGACTATTTCACCATCTCCGCTTATCCGCAGTCAGTGCCTGTATATATGGCTACCACTCGCGACGGAGTTGCTGAGGAACTCCTTGAGGCAGGCGTGGTCATCAAACCGGCGTTCTGCGGTCCTTGCTTCGGCGCCGGCGACGTGCCCGCCAACAATGGACTCTCCATCCGCCACACCACCCGCAACTTCCCCAACCGTGAGGGTTCGAAACCCGGACAGGGACAAATCTCCCTCGTGGCTCTTATGGATGCGCGTTCCATCGCCGCCACCGCCGCTAATGGTGGCGTGATCACCGCCGCCACTGACGTGGACTACACCAACGAGCACAAACCGTATGAGTTCGACGCTAAGATTTACGAGCGCCGCGTCTACAACGGATACGGCAAGGAGAACCTCGCCACTGAACTCCGTTACGGTCCGAACATCAAGGATTGGCCCACCATGTATCCCATGCAGGACAATATGCTTTTGGAACTCGCCGCAGTGATCCATGATCCTGTGACCACCACTGATGAGTTGATTCCTTCAGGCGAGACCTCCAGCTATCGTTCCAACCCGTTGAAGCTCTCTGAGTTCGCTCTTTCACGCCGTGTGCCTGAGTACGTAGGTTTGAGCAAACGCATCCAAAAGGATGACCTTGCCCGCCGTGCCGGCAAACCCACAGCCAAGATGAAAGAGGTGCTCGCAAGAGTGGGCGCTGTGGCTGAGTCCACTTCGTTCGGTTCATGCGTGTTCGCCAACAAACCCGGCGACGGCTCCGCACGTGAACAGGCCGCAAGCTGCCAGAAAGTGCTCGGCGGCGACGCCAACATCTGCTACGAGTACGCCACCAAACGTTATCGTTCAAACTGCATCAACTGGGGCATCGTGCCTTTCACAATCGATCCCGAGACCAAGTTCGACTATAAAGCCGGTGATTTCGTATTCGTCCCCGACATCCGCAAATCCATTCTCCAAGGTTTGGAGGAGTGCGACGCTTTGGTTGTGACCGCCGACGGCAAAGTGGAGGATATCCACCTCTATTTCCGCAACCTCACTCCCACAGAGCGTCAGATTCTTGCCGACGGATGCTTGATGAACTACTACGCTAATCAAAACAAATAAGAATAATTCAAAAATCATAACACCCCCGGGGAATATCTTTCCATGGTATTCCCCGGAAAAAAACTTAATTTTTCAACCATGGAAAAAATTAAAATGACCACCCCATTGGTGGAGATGGATGGCGATGAGATGACCCGCATCTTATGGCAGATGATTAAGGATGAGTTAATTCTACCTTACGTAGATCTTAAGACCGAGTACTACGATTTAGGTCTTAAGAAACGCGACGCCACAGAGGATCAAATCACCATCGACGCCGCCGAGGCCACTAAGAAGTATGGAGTGGCTGTGAAGTGCGCCACTATCACTCCTAATGCTCAACGCATGACGGAGTATGATCTCCACAAAATGTGGAAGAGTCCTAACGGCACCATCCGTTCAATCCTTGATGGCACCGTTTTCCGCACACCTATCACAATCCCCAGCATCAAGCCCGCGGTGAAGAATTGGAAGAAGCCTATCACTATCGCGCGTCACGCCTATGGCGACGTTTACAAAAACGTTGAGATCCGCGTAGAGGAGGCCGGCACCGCCAAACTCGTGTTTGAGGGCGCTAACCAAAAAGAGGAAGTGGTGATTCATGAGTTCAAAGGCCCCGGTGTGCTTCAAGGTATGCATAACACCGACAAGTCTATCCGCTCATTCGCCCATTCTTGCTTCAAGTTCGCGATCGACACTAAGCAGGATGTGTGGTTCTCCACTAAAGACACCATCTCCAAAAAGTATGACGCACGTTTCCGCGAAATCTTCGATGAGGTGTTTGAGGAGTACAAAGCTGAGTTCGAGAAACTTGGATTGGAGTATTTCTACACCTTGATTGATGATGCTGTGGCACGCGTGATCCGCAGCGAGGGTGGCTACATTTGGGCATGTAAAAACTACGACGGCGACGTGATGAGCGATATGGTATCCACCGCGTTCGGATCGTTGGCAATGATGACCTCGGTGCTTGTAAGTCCCGATGGCAACTATGAGTATGAGGCCGCTCACGGCACCGTGACACGCCACTACTACAAATATCTTAAAGGTGAGGACACATCCACTAACCCCATGGCGACTATCTTCGCTTGGAGCGGCGCTTTGCGCAAACGCGGTGAGATGGACAAACTCCCTGAATTGGTGAAATACGCCGATGCTCTCGAAGCTGCTTGCTTCGACACTCTCAATGAGGGCATCGTCACCAAAGACCTTGTGAATTTGATGGAGGGAGTGACTCCCAAAGCTGTTAATTCAAAAGGATTCCTTGAGGCAATCCGTGTAAACCTCGATAAGCGTATGGCATAAACCGGATTTTGTTTTAGCATGGCACTATGTTGAATTAGCAACTCAACATAAAAAGCCCCGCCGATCAGCATCGGTGGGGCTTACTTTTATTTTAAGCGTGTCGCGGCGTTGACCGCGGAGGGTTATTCTTTCACCACTCTGACAGTCTTAACGCCGTTGGCGCCGGAGACTCTCATCAGGTAGATGCCCGAAGTGAGATCCTGCATATCCACAGTGGCGCTGGTGGCGTTGATGTTGCTGATTTGGCGCATCAAAGCTCCGGTGAGTGAATAGAGCGCTATTTCGCTGATTTCAGTCGCGGACTCCACGGTGGCGGTGGTCTTCACGGGGTTCGGGTAAACACTGAAGGTGCTGTCGGAATCCACAGCCTCCACTTTGGTGCTGCCGCTGCCCTCAATTACTGTGAATTTGTAAGCGTTGCTCACTTGATCGTTGTCTAAGAGGAATACGATAGCGTAGTCTTTGCCAACTTCGCCGGCGTTGAAGTTGCCGGTGACTTTGCAAGTGGTGCTTTCGCCCGGTTCAAGGAAGAGATTCTCGCTGTTGAGGGTCGAGAGCACCTCTCCGTCGGGGAGTGTGGCGAAGCAGAGTGAAAGGGGACGGTCGAGTACACCTTTGTTGCAGGTGACGGTGAAGTTCATTTCAAAGCCGCGTTTGTAGGCTTGGCTCTTGGAACCGTTGTTGTATGAAATATTGGAGAATGCGAGGGAGACAGCGTCGGTGTTTGTCTTCACGTTGATAGTTTGGGGAGTGCTTATCTGGTTGCCGTCTTTGTCGTAGACCGCGATTTGATATTCACCGGCGGTGAAGCTTCTGGAGTTGTCGAACGCTACCACAAACGACATATTGGCGGTGGAGTTGCCGGCAACGTCGATGAGGCTCTTCTCTGTGGCGTATTCAATGAATGTTCCGGTTTTGCTGAGGAGTGCGAACTGAACTTCGTCGTAGTATTCATCGGTGGAGGTGTTGGCTATGTCTGCGTCGATGGAGAAGTTCTTGCCATAGTAGATGGCGGATTGGGGAGTGAGATTGCTGAATGTCAAACCACCCTCTTTGACGGGAGCACTGAATGTGGCGGTGTTGCCGCTCACTGTCATTATGATGTGGGATACGCATCCTACTTTCACGAGGATGTCGACCTCTTTGCCGTTGGTGTTGACATAGATAGGCTCAACTGTGTAGGTGCCCTCTTTAAGAGTGCTTGGAAGAGTGACCTCATAGATGCGTGTGGCGTAGTAGTTCTGGCTGACTGTCAATGAGCCGAAGTCTCTGAGCAGATTCTCTTTCTCGCCTGTGGCGTTGTTGGTGATGCGGAAACCGATTTTGCCGCCGATGATTTTATCTTGGGTGATGTTGTAGACAGGCACACCGGTCATGGAGATTCCGGAACCGAGTGTGGCTGTCGTTTGGTCCAACTTCATGTCGGTTGGAATACCGAATTGAGTGTAAGGCTCGGCGGTGATGCCATCCTCTTTGAACACGTCGGCGATGATGATTTGGTTATAGTTGTAAGCATCGTCGGAACCACCGATACCCTGTTCGTATGGATCCATCGCGGAGAGTTTGAAGTATCCGTCGCTGACGCCTCCCCATCCCCAGTTCATGTGGAAGTATCCGTCGCTATATCCGTCGCACACCCATGCGTGTCCGTAGAGCTCACTCTCTCCGGAGTAGTACACGGGACCTACGTTCGTCAATTGGTTATAGACGATCTCCTCCCAGTCTGTCATGGTGTAGTAGTCGCGGGACATGAGCTTCACGCTGTCGTCGTATTTGAAGTATTTGGGGAATGCTTGTGCGGCGAGGTGGTTATATGTGCCGCTGGAGCTTTCGCCATATTCCATGTCTGTAGCCACGCCGCAGCTGTACATGAGGTCGCCGATGGCGTTGAGTTGTGCCTCGGTGTAAGTGCCGTCGTTGTAGTACGCGTCGAGCATATTTGCCCAATCGTATGTGATTGCGGAGAAATCAAGGGTGCGAATCACACCCATGTTGCTGTAGGAATGGTTATCTACGCCGGTGTCGGGCCAGTTGTGATATTTCATCACTTGCGCCATAGCTGTGGCGACGCATCCTGTCGGCATGTGGGATGAGTTGTAGAGCGGACATTTGTTGTTGTAAGGGGTGCTCTGGTTCCATGTGGTGGTGAGCAACGGGTCGATGGCTTTGCGTGCCGCTGTTTTGCTCTGTTTTGCCTCCATACCATGGTTGATGCCGTAGGATATCTGGCGGTTGTATTCGTCCAACCAGTACCTTAGGTTTTCCGGAATGTTGTTGGCGTCGAAAGTGCCGTTGTCGGAGTATCCGAGCATAGGGACGGCGGCATCGTCGGCACTGACAAGCATGAATCCCTTGTCGGCGGAGAAGTTAAACACGTAGAAAGTGTTTTCACCATTGAGCGTGGCGGTGTACGCCAGCTGACGTTGTGCGCCGTGCGACAACATCCTTTTCGGAGTAGTTTGGTTTACTGTCACATCCCCGGTGGCACGTTGCCATGCCGCTTCCGGAGTCAGCTGCTTAGCGTAGAGCGGCGTTATGCCGACAAGTGCGCTGAGGGCTAAAATCTGTTTTAAATTCATGGTTTGCAACTATTATAATTTAAATGTTGTAAGCAATATTCGTATGGGTAGCCGCACCATGACGGGACTACCATAATATTTGTGCGTAAAGGTATGAATTTTATTTGTGAGTATCAAGGATTTTCCTACAAAATATCTCTTTATTCTTCCAAAAAAGGTTCTCTCCCCATCACCATCCCCGATTGGACGCACTTAAGAAGCCTGTCGTACCATCCTGCTAACGGCGATGGCGCGCTCAGTAGTCCGCTGTTGAACTGTAGGTTCAGTGAGGAGAATCTAATCCTCAGTTTTGGTAGATATTTCTTATGGAAGAGAGCCAGACTGCTGCCATTGATGTTCCCTTCGGCTTTCACTTCTATCGGTATGATGTCAATGCCCCATTGGATCACAAACTCCACCTCGGCGGTGGCTGATGAGGTCCAGTAGCACGGCGTTTGGTTCGGTGTCGCTGACATTAATGATTGAAGCACGGCGTTTTCCGCCATAGCCCCCTTGAACTCCGTATAATTGGCGGTTGGGTCGGTGACCACCGCCGCCGGAAGATCCGCCAACCGTCTTAGCAAGCCGCAGTCGCACGCATAGACTTTGAACGCCTCCGTCGACATGTATGCGGATAGTGGCATCCCCGGTTTTGAAATGTTGTAGACACGTTGTATCATTCCAGCGTCTTCAAGCCACATCAATGCGTCTTCGTAGTCCTTGGACCTTGCGCCTGTCCGGATAACCTTGTAGATGAATTTGCGATTCTCTTTAGATAATTGCGTGGGCAGGGAGTGCCATATAGCATGAATCCTTGGAATCTCTGTAGGTGCCGCGTATTTCGAAAAGTCAAGTTCATATAAGTCAAGAATGTTTTGAAGCACATTTTCCACTTCCGCGATGCCTTTGTTGGAGAGTAGTGCGACAACAGCCTCCGGCATCCCACCGCATATTTGGTAGCGGCGATATTCAGTGTGCAGCTTATTGAGTATAATCTCGGGCAGATGTTTTATTTCCGCGATGTTGTCCACATAATCGTATGTGCTCGGGTCGCTGGCGTGTAGGAACTCTTTGAAGGATATGGGATACATTCTCATGACCTCGACTTTCCCCACCGGGACCGACATTTTTTTCCGTTTCACGGCGACACCGAGAAGAGATCCCGCCGCCATGATATGGTATTGGGGCGCCTCCTCGCAGAAATACTTCAGACTGTTGAGCGCCTCTTCGCATTCTTGAATCTCATCGAAGATTATAAGCGTCTCTCCGGGGATTATCGGCGCACTGCAATATAGTTCCAATTCTTTCAGAATACGTTGAGGCTCTTTTGTTATGCGGAAGATGTTTTTGAGCTCAGGCTGTCGGTCAAAATCAAATTTTACATAATGCTTGAAACATGTTCTGCCGAAGTTCTCCATAGCCCATGTTTTGCCGATTTGCCGAACCCCTTTAAGGAGGATTGGCTTTCTGCCGTCTGATGTTTGCCACTTTTTAAAAGTGTCGGTGATTTCGCGGTATATCTCCATGATTACACAAAATAGTTTGATTTTATGTCGTGTTACTACACTTTTTCTAACTTTCTTGTGCAAAGTTACGAAAAATTCGGATACTCTCTCAAAAAGAATGCACGAATATTTTGTGAAGAAACGCATTATGATTTATGAAGGAACGCATTATTTGTGTGCTTACATGATTGGATATTTTTATTGAGTAATTTGAGTAATTTTATTTAGTGAGATTATTTAGTAATTTTGTGGCATATTTTTCGGACTTAGAATGAAATATAAAGTTTTGATAGGATTGCTGTTGATAGGGATGATGGCATTCCTTCCCTTTTTGGGATTGACCGACTATAATACTAAAGGTGAGCCGCGCGAAGCGATTGTGGCGTATTCGATGCTGGAGTCCGGCAATTGGATTCTTCCAGTGAGCGACGGCGGTGATATCGCTTTTAAACCGCCGTTCTTCCATTGGTGTGTCGCCGCAGTCTCTTTGGTGACCGGAAGGGTGAGTGAATATACCTCGCGTTTCCCGTCGGCGGTGGCTTTGCTCGCACTGATGGCATCCACATTCCTTTTCTATGCCAAGCGTAAGGGAACGATGGTGGCTTTGCTCGCCGCACTTGTGCTGATCACAAACTTTGAAACGCACCGCGCCGCTATGAATTGCCGTGTGGATATGGTGCTCACCACCTTTATTGTGCTTGCCCTCTATGCGCTTTACCGATGGATTGAGCGTGGAACCCGTGGTTTTCCATGGCTCGCCGTTCTGTTCATGGGCATAGCGACGCTCACAAAGGGTCCGGTGGGGATTATCCTTCCATGCCTTGTCGCCGGTGTTTACCTATGGATTCGCGGTACGGGGTTCATGAGAGTGGTGGCGAAATTCCTTGTTGTGGCTTTGGCCTCATGCGTCCTCCCTATGGTGTGGTATGTGGCTGCGTATATGCAGGGAGGTGATGATTTCTTAGCGTTGGTGATGGAGGAGAACTTAGGGCGTTTCACCGGGTCAATGTCGTATGAGTCGCACGAGAATCCTATATACTATAATTTCTTGACGCTCCTCTCCGGCTATGCCCCCTATACGATATTGATGCTGATAGCCGCTGTGGCGTATCTCCGTGGACGTGTGTCGCGGCGCTTATGGAGCCGGCGTGTGTCGGAGTGGTGGCGTGGATTGAAATCGTGGGTGACGGGTCTTGATGATGTCAAACTCTTTTCCATGCTCAGCGCGGTGTTGATTTTTATCTTCTATTGCATTCCTAAGAGTAAGCGCAGTGTCTATCTGCTTCCGATATACCCTTTCCTCGCATATTTCATCGCCGCGTGTATGATTCGCATGGCGCATAGCCTCCCAAAGATGTTGAAGCTATATGGGGGCATTGTCGCCACGTTGGCTCTGCTGCTCGCCGCATCATTTGTGGCGGTTAAGGCGGGACTCGTGCCTGATACTGTTTTCCACGGGAAACATGCGGCGCAGAATATAGAGTATCTCCATGCGTTGCGTGATGTTGATTTCTCCGGCATCAAGCTCTTCGCTCTTATATTTATGGTGGTGGTGAGCGGTGACTTTTTATTGCGTGCGGGGAAACGTGACGGAATGATTTGCGCCATAGATTCATTGATTATAGCTGTGAGTGTCTTTTTGGTGCTCGATAGTTCCTTGCAGCCGGCGGTGTTGAATGTTAAGTCCGACAAAGCCATGGCGGCACAGTTGCGCTCAAGGGTGCTGGATGGTGAACTCTACTCCTACAGTTCGGTGGATATGATGCGCTATTTCTCCGTCAATTTCTATAATGGCGACAATGTGCGTCTCTTTGAGAAGGAACTTCCTTCCTCCGGCTATCTCCTCTCCTGTGAGGATGATATGCGTCTTCTTGAATCGAAGTATGCGGAGTATAAATTCACGGAGTCGTGGGATCCCCACCGCCGCAGTTGCGACACCAAGAGGGATGTGCATCTCTATCGCTTCAAAAAGATGAGCGCATCCCACGAATAGGATGCGCTCTGAGTAGTTGAGTAGTGTAATATTATGAGAATTCCCTTATAATGCGAGAGGGGTGTAGTCAAGCTCGAAAGCCTCAGCCACGGCTTTGTAAGTG
This sequence comes from uncultured Sangeribacter sp., assembly GCA_964418705.1. GTDB lineage: Bacteria > Bacteroidota > Bacteroidia > Bacteroidales > Muribaculaceae > Lepagella. Next base: position 25,439 of record CAYQMV010000004.1, on the reverse strand, counting down.
ATTTTGCCGTCGACCACGTTCACGCCTTCAGCCAATCCGGCATCTTTGCGGCACGCCTCTTTCCAACCCATGTCCGCTAAGCGGAGCGCATACGGGAGAGTGGCGTTGGTGAGTGCGAGGGTGGAGGTGAAAGGCACGGCGCCGGGAATGTTGGCGACTGCGTATTGCACCACACCGTCAACCATAAATGTCGGTTCGGAGTGGGTGGTGGGGTGTGATGTTTCGAAGCATCCACCTTGGTCGATAGCCACGTCCACCATTACGGAGCCGGGTTTGAGCAATTTCACCATATCCTTAGTGATAAGATGCGGAGTCTTGGCTCCCGGGATAAGCACTGATCCGATTACCAAGTCAGTGTCGGGAAGCTCGCTCTCGATATTGTGTGATGAGGAGTATAGAGTCTTAACGTTTTTAGGCATGACCTCAGCGCAGTGGCGCAGCACGGGGAGGGATATGTCGGTGATTGTGACATCGGCACCGAGACCCGCTGCCATGAGAGCGGCGTTGCGTCCAACCACACCGGCGCCGAGCACCAATACTTTCGCGGGTTTCACTCCGGGGACACCGCCCATGAGTTTTCCTTTGCCCCCTTGCGGTTTCTCAAGGAAGCGGGCACCCTCTTGCACTGACATACGTCCCGCTACTTCACTCATAGGGATAAGTAGGGGAAGAGTCCCTTGGCGGTCGCGTACGGTCTCGTATGCGATACAGGTGGCTCCGGATTTCAACATCGCATCGAGCAATGGACGTTCGGAAGCGAAATGGAAATAGGTGAACAAAAGTTGACCCTTCTTTACCAGTGGGTATTCCGGTTCGATAGGTTCTTTGACTTTGATTATCATGTCGGCGATGGCGTATGTCTCCTCAATGGTGGGGAGGATCTCCGCTCCGGCAGCCTTATACTCCTCATCGGAAAAGCCGCTGCCTTCGCCTGCGGTGTGTTGAACATAGACGGTGTGTCCATGTTTAACGAGTTCTTTTACTCCCGCGGGGGTCGCGCCCACGCGGTTTTCATTGTTTTTGATCTCTTTAGGTATTCCAATTTTCATAATGGCATTTTTGTTTTAAGATTCACGCCCAAAATTAGACAAAATATTTGATACTCAATCTATTTTGAGCAAATTTTTTTTGATGGTTAAAAAAACGGATGGTCGTGATTCTCTGTAATCCCCCATTTTTACTAAGGAAGATAGCGAAATGCTACCGTTCGGAATTTTATAATTTAACATTCTGAATGTTAATCTTAAGGTTACATTGAACCAAAAGAGACCTCCCTTGTTTTAGCGGTAAAATAGGAAACTAAAAACGCATAAAAAATGTATTTTACACCGAAAGAACAAGATAAGTTGCTATTGCTATCAGCGGGCATAGTGGCGGAGCGACGGCTCAAACGAGGGCTTAAGCTCAATTATCCCGAAGCCGTGGCATATATCACTTCCGCCGCTCTGGAGGCGGCGCGCGAGGGGAAAACCGTGGAGGAGGTGATGGCGTTTGCCGCGCAAGTGCTTACTAAGAAGGATGTCATGGACGGGGTCCCGGATATGGTCCCGCTGCTCCAGGTGGAGGCCGTCTTTACCGATGGGTCGCGCCTTGTGAGCATCCATCAACCAATCAAGTAAGCTTTAGGATTCTTTTTCGCGATACTACCCTTTTATTTATTTATTAAATCACTCTGGAATCAACTATTGCATCTATTTTTCAGAGTCTTAAAACTGACAAATATTATGAGTACGACCAACAGCAAACCTGACAATAACAATCTTTCCCCGGGGTTCACGCCTGCCACCGCGGTGGCTGTGGGGGGAGTGATCACCGCAAAGGGTGACATCGAATACAACTGTGGCAGACCTACAGTGACACTGCGTGTGCGCAACACCGGCGACCGCGCGATTCAAGTGGGCTCGCATTTCCATTTTTTCGAGGTGAACAGGTATATGGAGTTCAACCGAGCCAAAGCGTTCGGATGCCACCTCAACATACCAGCCACCACCGCCATGCGCTTTGAACCGGGCGAGGAAAAGAGTGTGGAATTGGTGCCTTTTGCCGGAAAACAGCGCATAATCGGATTCAACGGTCTGACACAGGGGTTCTGCGGAAAAGAGAACAAACCATCTTATTATCCCTGCTATTCTGACGCATTGCGAAATATCAAGCACTTCGGCTTTAAATCTGACGCCGAGCTATAATTCTTGAACTATAATTCTTGAACTATAGATTTTGAGCTGTAATTCTTGAACCACGATTCCTGGATTATAGATTCTTGAGTTATAGATTTTCGAGTTATAGATTCCGGGCTATAATTTTTTGAACTATATTTTTTGATTTCTAAATTTTGAACTATTATGGCAATTATATCACGACAAGAAAATAATATGCTTTTCGGGCCCACCGTGGGCGATAAAATACGCCTCGGCAACACCGACCTATATGTGGAGATAGAGAAGGATCTGCGCACTTACGGCGATGAGGTGGTGTATGGTGGCGGAAAGACCTTGCGCGACGGCATGGGTCTCGCCAACAGTGTCACTTCCAGAGAGGGATCCCTCGACACGGTGATTACCAATGTCACCATCATTGATCCGATTTTGGGTGTGGTGAAGGCGGATGTGGGCATCAAGGATGGCAAGATCGCCGGTATAGGAAAGGCGGGAAATCCTAATGTGATGAAAGGGGTCACTCCCACTCTCGTCACCGGAGCCTCAACCGACGCTATCTCCGGGGAGCATCTTATCCTCACCGCCGCCGGCATCGACGGGCATGTGCATGTGATAGCCCCACAGCAGGCTTATCACGCCCTTTCCAATGGCATCACCACCCTTATCGGCGGTGGCATCGGTCCCACCGATGGTACAAACGGCACCACCATCACTTCCGGAACTTGGAATTTGGCGCGTATGCTGCAATCGGCGGAGGGACTCCCGGTCAACATCGGCTATCTCGGTAAGGGAAACTGTTCGGTCAGAGCGTCGCTGGAGGAGCAGATAGAGGCTGGTGCCTGTGGGTTTAAAATCCATGAGGATTGGGGTTCCACTCCCGCGGCGATACGTAAATGCATGGAAGTGGCTGACGACATGGACGTGCAGGTATGCATCCATACCGACACCCTCAACGAAGGGGGATATGTGGAGGACACCATCGCCGCATTGGATGGCAGAACCATCCACACCTATCATACCGAAGGCGCCGGAGGTGGTCACGCCCCGGACCTTTTGAAGATGGCGGGGATGGCTAATGTGCTTCCATCCTCCACCAATCCGACTCTCCCTTTCGGAATCAATTCGCAAGCCGAATTGTTTGATATGATTATGGTGTGCCATAATCTCAATCCCAATATCCCTTCGGATGTGGCGTTTGCCGAGAGCCGTGTGCGCCCTGAAACTCAGTCGGCGGAGAATATCTTCCATGATTTGGGCATAATATCCATGGTTTCGTCGGATTCGCAGGCCATGGGACGTGTGGGCGAGTCTTTCATGCGCACATTCCAAATGGCGTCGTATATGAAATCGTCGAGGGGTAAACTCGAGGAGGATTCCCCAGACAACGACAACTTCCGGGTGCTCCGCTATTTGGCTAAGATAACGATAAATCCGGCGATCACATATGGCATCTCCGATGTGTTGGGCTCTGTGGAGGTCGGCAAGATGGCGGATTTGGTACTGTGGGAGCCGGCGTTTTTCGCCGCCAAGCCGAAGATGGTGATTAAGGGCGGACTGATAAATTGGGCGAACGTGGGTGATCCCAATGCGTCGTTGCCCACTCCGGAGCCTCGTTGTATGCGTCCCATGTTCGGCGCTTATGGCACCGCCATGCAGCGGACCTCGCTCACTTTCGTGTCGGGGGCGGCGTATTGTTCCGGCATCAAGCAGCGTTTGGGCTTGATGAGGGAGGTCTACCCCGTGTGCCGCACAAGGCAGCTCTCGAAAGCGGATATGGTGCGCAATTGCGCCACTCCATGCATTGATGTGAATCCCGAGAATTTCCAGGTGGAGATTGACGGAGCCACTGCCTACGTCACTCCGGCGCAGCAGTTCCCGTTGGCGCAGCTTTATTGGTTTAGTTGATTGATCGGCGATGGAGATATACACTCATATTGTGGGGAATATGCACGATTCCCTTCAGTGGTGCGACAGAATCAAATCCGCGAAGGAGGTGGAGTATCTTTACCTTGACCAATGGATGGCGCAAAAGAGCCGTTTCGTGGCGCGTGGGGATAAAGGGGGCGAGTATGCCATAGCCTTGCACCGACATTCGCAAGTGAAGGATGGCGATGTGGTCTATTACTCCGCGGAACAGAGCCGAGGGGTGGTGCTCAGGCTGAACCTTAATCCGGTGATGGTGATTGATATCCACAGAATGGTGAAGTGCGACATGACTTTGTCGGAGAATATAGACATGATGGTGCGCCTATGCGTGGAATTAGGTCATGCGTTAGGCAACCAGCATTGGCCCGCGGTGGTGAAATCACACCGCGTGTATGTGCCTCTGACAGTGGATAAACGTGTGATGGCGTCGGTGATGGATACTCACAATTTCGACAATGTGACCTATCATTTCGAGGCCGCAACAGAGGTTATTCCTTACCTGTCGCCCCACGAGATACGCTTCCTTTTCGGCGCGGCGAATCATCCGTCTCATTCCCACAGCCATTGAATCCCGCATGAAATCATACATATTCAGAATGATGCTGTTGGCGCAATATTCCGACAGCGCGTTCCCCGTAGGGTCGTTCACCTTCTCCAATGGACTGGAGAGCGCGGTTTACCATGGCATCGTTCATGATGCCTCCACATTGGAGTCTTTCGTTAGGGCGGTGATGACGCAGTCGGCGTTCACCGACGGTGTGGCGGCGCTCCATGCGTGGGATGCCGTGGATGCGGAGGATTATGATGCGATGAAGCGTTTCGACGCTCTTCTTATGATGAGTAAAATGAGCCTGGAGGCGCGTGTGATGTCGCGGCGTATGGGACGGCGTTTGTCGGAGTTGGCGGCGGTGTTCTATCCCGCGGATGAGATGCTCGGCAGATGGCTGACGGATATGAAAAACGGCGTGGTGGAGGGTTCCTTCCCGGTGTCGCAAGGATTGCTTTTCCATCTTTCGGGGCTTGGCAAGCGCCCTTTGTTCGCCGCGAATCAGTACGGAGTGGTGAATATGCTGCTTAATGCGGCGTTGCGGTGCGTGAAGGTGTCGCATTTCGACACTCAGAGGATTCTCATGGGATTGTGCTCCGAGAGTGCGGAATTGTATGAGGAGGTGCGCGACACCCCTTTGGAGGAGATGCATTCCTTCGCCCCTCAGGTGGATTTGTGCGCGTCGCTTCATGAAAAGGGAACGGTGAGAATGTTTATGAGCTGATTTATCATCCTTAGTATATGATATATATGGTAATGAAAGATACTTGCAGAATAGGGGTCGGCGGTCCTGTGGGATCGGGAAAGACCGCGATAATAGAGTCTCTCACTCCCCGGTTGCTTGAGCGGGGGTTGAAGGTGCTCATCATCACTAACGACATAGTGACCACAGAGGACGCGCAGCATGTGCGCCGCACCCTCAAGGGTGTGCTCGCCGAGGATATGATCCGCGGCGTGGAGACAGGCGCGTGTCCGCACACTGCGGTGCGTGAGGATCCTTCCATGAATATCGCCGCCGTGGAGGAGATGGAGGACGCGTTTCCCGACGCGGACGTGGTGCTGATAGAGTCGGGTGGTGATAATCTCACCCTCACTTTCTCTCCGGCGTTGGTGGATTTCTTCATTTACGTGATCGATGTGGCGGCGGGGGATAAGATTCCCCGTAAGGATGGTCCCGGCATATCGCAGTCCGACATATTGGTGATAAACAAGAACGATCTCGCTCCCTATGTCCATGCGTCGTTGGACGTCATGGCGCGTGACTCCGAGGAGATGCGCCGCGGTAAACCGTTTCTTTTCACCAACGCCATGACCGGCGAGGGGGTGGATAGACTGGTGGATATGATTATGAGTATGGCTTTGTTTGACAAAGAATTTAGGTGATGATGGACACTGCGCTAATGGATAAGCGGGAACTCCGCCGTTATCTTTCCCAGCCAGAGGCGATGTATGCCGGTGCTCCGGGGAAGGCGGGGTATCTGCGTATGGTTTTCGATCTCGACGATGAGGGAAAGAGTGTGATGCGGCAGATGCTCCGGCGCGCGCCTTTGATCGTGCAGAAGGAACTCTATTTCGATGAGGAGATGCCGCGGATGCCATGTGTGTATATTCTTGCCTCCGGAGGCCCTTATGTGGATGGCGACAGATTTCATCAGGAGATAGTGCTGCGACAGGATGCGTATGCGCATATCTCCACCGGAGCCGCCACCAAAATTGCGGAGATGAAGGCCAACTACGCCGCCATGACTCAGCTAATCACTCTCGACGACGGCGCATATCTCGAATATCTCCCCGAACCATGCTATCCGGCGATGGATTCACGCTTCATCGCCGACACAAGAATAAGAATCGCCAATTCCGCTACCATGGTCTATGCCGAGATTTATATGTGCGGAAGAAGATGCTATAAAGAAAAACTCGCCGATGGAGAGGTGTTTAGATATGATTTGCTCTCTGTGTGCTGCCGTGCGGAAAGACTTGATGGCACGGCTCTGTTCAGAGAAAAATTCATCATCGAACCATGGCGGAGCCACCCTAAGAGTGTGGGTGTGATGGCTGACTACGAAGTATTTGCCAATATGCTTGTACTCACGCCGTTGGAGAATAGAGACCTATTATATGAGGAGCTGACGCCTATCATAGACAGCGCTGCCGGAATTTCTATGGGCGTCGGCATCCTCCCCAACGACGCGGGACTGATTGTGAAAATTATGGGTATGCACCCCGGCGACGTGAAACGCCGTTTGCGCGAATATGCGTCGCTGGTGCGGAAGAGGGTGAAAGGGGTGGCGTTGCCCCCGGAATTCCCTTGGCGTTTGTAATGGCTTATATTATAAATGATATATCGGGCGGTAAGCCTGTATGATTAATATTGAGATTCAATGAAAACTGTTGTAAATAAAGAGACATCCACCGGACCTGTGCATGAGTACACTCTTGGGCGTTCGTTGTTGCGCGGCATAGGTCAGGTGATGTTTCAAAACAATGCCGTCAGTGGGCTGTTCTTCCTCATGGGAATAGTGTGGGGATGCTATGCATCCGGGAATTACGCCGTGGCTTTGGGCGCGGTGGTGGGGGTGATAATCTCCACTGTCGTAGGCTGTATGATGTCGCGGACGGAAGAGGACTGCGACCAGGGCCTATGGGGTTTCAATGGGGTCTTGGTGGGATGTGCGTTCCCCACGTTCCTGGGTGACTCGTGGCAGATGTGGGTGGCGTTGGTGCTCTGTGCGGCGTTGACTGTCATAGTGCGCCGGGGCTTCAACAAAGTGCTCGCTCCGTGGAGTGTCAATTCGTTCACTTTCCCCTTTGTGTTCACCACGTGGATTTTCCTGTTGGCGGCCCGTATGTTTTCTTCGTTGCCGCCGGTGGGGGAGGCGTTGCCGGAGTTCCCCTCCGGAGTGGTGTGTCATTTCAGCGATTCCCCGCTGGCGTTGACGGAGTATTGGCTTAAAGGAATATCGCAGGTGTTTTTGATTGACAATGGAATCACCGGTATATTCTTTCTCATAGGGTTGGTAGTTTCAAGCCGGTGGGCGGCGTTGTGGGCCGCGGTGGCGTCGGCATTATCGTTGGTGGTGGCGTGCGTGATGCATGGCTCCGGCGACGGCATCGCCGAAGGAATGTATGGCTACAGCGCCGTCCTTACCGGCATCGCCCTTGGATGCACTTTCTATCGCCCCTCGTGGATTGTCGCGGGTTACACTTTATTAGCTATAATTACTACTGTGTTTGTGCAAGCAGCGATGAATACGCTCTTCACTCCTGTGGGTCTTGCCTCCCTCACAGCTCCTTTTTGTATCACTACTTGGTTATTCCTCCTACCATTGTATCGACTTAACGATATTGAGGCAAATCATTCGAAATGGTAAAAATTCGAAATGATAAAGATTCGAAATGGTAAAAAAGATTTGAAGGTTCAAAAGTCTCGTTTATGTTTTTAATATTATTCAGTTTATCTTTTCTTGCTGTTTCTTCTCTTTGAATATCCATCTCCGGATGCGGGTGAGCTCCGGGTCCGGAGAGAAATATTCAGCAAATGTTAATATAGGAAACTGTTGGTGGGGGTGACGGATGTCACTCCCACTTTTTTATTATAATGGATAGCCATACACCCTCGAGTCCGTTGGAAGCCACCTCCGGACGTGTTTCGAAGCGTATCAACCCCTCTCCGATGTCGTAGGTGACCACTTCCGTCTCTTCGTCGCTTTCGAGGGTTCCGGCTTCCACCACGTTCTCTTCTCCCAGACTCATGGTGTCGGTGACGTATTCACGCAAATCATCGGGGAGTAGGTCGCCGAGGTCGAGGTTGCGTATCACCGCTGATTTTTCATCGGTGACGATGACGCTCCATTCTCCGGGGGCTCCGCGCATATTGGTGTAGAGGGGCGCTCCGCGTCCGTCGGTCATCACCCCTTCGAAATCGTATGAGGCGGAGTCGAGTGGCTCTCCGATGTTGATGGCGTCGGCGAGGGACCGGATGGTCATTGCTATGTCGTTGGGCACATAGGTGTCTTCGTCGGTGGCGGCGGTGTCCCCGCCTTTACTGTTGTTGCATGAGGCTGCCATGAGCAGGAGTATGCCTGTGCATAGGACCTTGCTTTTGTGGAGAAATATCTTGTTCATTTCTTTCGCTCCGTTGTTGAGGTTGCTCAAAACGGCGGTGCAAAGATATATAAAAAGCTTAAACCAAACTCCAAAAGATAAAAAAAAGTAAATTATTTAACCTTAGATATATGTGTCTTATGGATTTTTTTGTTAACTTTGTGGTTTATGTAATTGATTTTACGACTAATTTAACAAAGTATTATAACTACACATGAGAAATTTTTTACCGGTAGCCCTCGCGGCGGCACTCTTTATCGGTGGCGCCGCTTCAATGGAGGCAAGCAATCATGAAAAGGCTCTTAAAGGCTCCAATGTCTCAATCGAGCAAATTAAAAAGAACCCCGCGCGCCACAAAGCGGAGGTGATGAAAAATTTCAAGGCTAATGCCGCGCAGCGCACCAAAACGGCGGTTTCGCGTACAGATGCCGCCGATGAAATAATCACCGAAGCCACAGGTGTGGTTAAGGAGTACACCCTCTCTTCCATGAACTACGCCGTTTTCTACGGCTATGTCTTTGATTACGATGATGCCGGTTTGGCTACTTCGATGGTCTTCGATGAGGAGAACCATGAGGTGTATATCAAAAATCCTATCTCTACTATTCTCACCGAAACGTATGTGAAGGGTACTTACGATGAGAACAAAATTACCATCAACTTCCCACAGGCTATCTATGAGTATGATGGTGATGTTTATTATGCCCACCGCATGGTGAGTGATACGGAAAATAAGGGTGAGTACTTGGTTGAGGATTCCGACGCCCTCACTATGACTATCGCCGAAGACGGCACCATCACCGCCGATTGGAACGATGGCGATGAAATCATCGGTCTCGGCTACGATGGCGAGTGGACAGGCTACGGCACCTACGCTTCCGTTTATGTCCCTTTCGATGGTAGGATGATTACCGCCGCCGATATGCCGGAGGAGTTCTCCGCGAAGTCGGAGGAGTGGGCGTTGATTGCTGACGACTCTTCCGCCAACGTCACTGTCACTGAATATGACGGCAAAGTTTATGTGAGCGGTATCTACGATTCCAACCCCGATGCTTTGGTGGTGGGTGAAATCAACGGTGATGAGGTCACTTTTGCCAAAGGACAGTATTTAGGTGTTGATGAGGATTACGGTTATCGTTTGTTCTTCAACGCTTTGGATGTCAATGATGAGGAGTATGAGTATTCCGGCTATTATTCCTGCGTGCCTTACGACACTGATATCGTTTTCTCATACGATGCCGCTGCCGGTGTGTTGGAGGCTAAGGATAACTATATCGGCGTTGTAGGTGGTGACTTGGTGAGCGAGAGCGGCACATACGATTTCGGTATTTATGCCAACGCCGTGATTAAACGTCTCCCCGAGGAGTATTCAAAGGTTCCCGCAAATCCCTACAACCTTGAATTTGATGCGTATGATGGTTATGATGAGGCCCTCTTCTATTTCTCGTTGGATGCCCGCACCGTGGATGGATGGCCTTTGGACACCGACAACCTCTATTACCGTATCTACGACAATGGGTCGTTGTTCACTTTCTCACCGGATGTCTACTATGACATGGACACTCCCACAACAGATCTCGGCTTCTCCGATGATTACTACGATGCTGACGGGTATCTTGATATCAGCACCGGCTATTACTACGACAGATATGTGTATTTCTATAGCTTGCCTGTGAACCCCGGTGTTCAGTTGGTTTACAAGGAGGGTGACACGGAGTACTGCTCTGAGGTCGTATACTTTGAGGAGTCGGGAGTGGCAGCCGCTGTCGCCGACAAAGAGGTGGAGTCCACAACTTACGTTGATATCAACGGCTACGTTGTGGTCAACCCCGTGGATGGCGGCTTCTATTTGAAGACTGTGAAGTACACCGACGGCACTAAATCCACCGTCAAAGTGCTTGTGAAATAATTGACGTTAAAATTCAACTCACGCAAGGATTCTTTGCGTGAGTTGATGTGAAACAGCCGATTTTGGCACTAAAACAATAAACTCACGCAAGAAATCCTTGCGTGAGTTTTCTTTTTGCTTGTCAGGCGTATGTCTATTCCGTTAGCCCTAACGCCTCTCCTTTCTTCGGTGGGTGTTGTATTTTTGTGCCTATTTGGCTTCGAGCTTTGTCACTTCAAAAATCATAGGTTTTTTGATGAAGTAGAAATCACCCCAACGTGTGCTCACCAACGAAATGGAGTCGACTTCCGCATGAGTAGGATATTGATTGGGGAATAGTGCGAACTTTATGCCGACAAAGAAACCGACATTCGGTGATGAAAAATGCACAGGCTTATAGGTGAATATGAATTTTTTCTTATTAATGTCTGTGGTGTCGTGTCTTGCCCAATAACCGCTGCCGCATTCCATCCCGTAGAAGCCTGATCCTCCGGGAATGGCGTTCTTAGCTGTAAACATCGAACCGTCTGCTAACGCATCATATTCCTTGTCTATGAGTGGGCGGGGTTCCTTCCCACATTGATGATAATCTTTTTGTAAATTTTGTTTGAGAAAGAAATACGACATATACGATGACCAATCAAAGGTATATGGCTTGACGTAGAAAGGCTTGTCAATAATAGGTTTTCTGAATATGCCGTCATTGTTTGAAATGTATTCAGCCACCGCTTTTTCGTAGTTCTCCATCTGCATTTTGCCATAGCGTACCACTTGAACTTGCACAAATGCGACCATTACAAAAATTAGCGCTGCGGCTGCAACTGATATTTTTTCATTGCTTCTAATCCAGTTGATGCGTGAAAGCATTTTCATCACTAACAGAAAAGACATCAATTCTACTGCCGTAAGTGAGTATGGTCCGGTGTTTGCGACACATGAGAATAATATAGCGCAAACTAAACAGCATACCAATATTTGGTTCTTCTTGATGAATTGCTTAAATGTGTTGCGGCTTGATGTGATGAAAATTATAGTAGCGATTATTGCAATCCATATCATTTTAACTGACAATGCCAATTCAAATGCGTTAAGGGTGGATGCAATAATGCCCGCTGATTGATCGGACAATCGAGTGTAGTTGCCCGGGGATAGTAGCAATGTCATAGTTCCTAAGCCTAAGGCTATAATAGGAAATATGTGTTGACTTTTGAATATAGATTTGACGTTAATTAAAAGGTAAATAACCATTGATCCGGAGATTGATATGGCAAACGCCTCGTGGCTGGCTCCCAATACGAGTGCCAATACGCAGAATGCTGTGAGTCCGAAAACGGAGAATCTGGTTTTGATAAGTTTGTCAAATAGATAGAGGTATGCCACAGATAAGGCGGATGGGAAAAGATAGTTTGGTGCGTAGTTGTGAGAAACCCATAGCCGCCATGCGTATGGAAAGAATAGTATTAACCCGGAAAGAGTCAAAACCCATAATAATGGATTATGACGAGTCTCGGCACTTGTGGTGTATAGAACCGTTAACACAAGTAGTAGCGCAAAGAGAATTGCGTTGATGACGTAAAATGAGTCAAGACCCCATACTCCGGTAAATGCTTGTTCGATGAAGTGAATGATAAATCTCCCGGTATGGTATTTGTAGTGGTTTATCTGTGATTGAAGCGCGTCGCTGAGTGTTTCAACTTTTTCAAAGCATTTGTCTTCTGATGTGTAGTCGTTCCAATCGCACCCCTCTTCAAAGATATATGCGTAAAACCTTTCATCCATCATCGGTTGTTCGCGGTACACTGATCTGAAGTATATCGATACTGCTGCACAGATGATTGTGAGTGCGATTATGATATTTGATGGCGTTAAATATCTTTTAAATGATGTATTTATGGGTGTAACTGATTTGTAATCAGTGTGTTGGCTACCCCCCCCGAATTTAACTTTCCCATTTCTATTGTCTTTTGCGGTGAGTGACGTTGATGTGGAATAACTTCCTTCCGGATTTTTTCGATTTTTCATGCTTTTCATTCTTCTCTGCCGAATTTATGTTTGATAGATACTTTGTTGCCGTTGTAGCGCTTGGCGATATATGGCGGTCGTCTTTTGGTCTCGTTGAACACCCTGCCGATGTATTCCCCTAAAATGCCGATGGTAAGCAGCTGGATGCCTCCCATAAATAGGGATATGCTCACAAGGGTGGTGAATCCTTGCACAGGGTCTCCGTAAATCAATGTTTTCAAAAAGTAAAACATGAAGAAGCAGAACGCACCGATGGAAGCCATGAGTCCCACGAGTGTCGCTAAGCGAAGCGGGGCGGTGGTGAAGGAGGTGATACCCTCTATCGCAAGGTTAAGCAGCGATTTGAAATTCCAATTGCTGTCACCTGCCACGCGGTCGCCGCGGTTGAATACGATTTCCTTTTTATTGAATCCTATCCAGCAGAACATTCCTTTTGTGTAGCGTTCCGTCTCTCGCAGTTCCGTGAGAGCATCGATGCATGATCTGTCAAGGAGTCGGAAGTCCCCCACATTTTGAAGAATGTCGAACCTGGAGGAATGGGCGAGGATTTTGTAGAAGAGGAGACTGCACTGCTTGCGTAGCCATGATTCCTTGCCGCGGTTGTCGCGCTTGGCGTATACATCGTCATACCCCTCCTCCCAATATTTCAGCATCTCCGGAATAAGGGAGGGTGGATCCTGGAGGTCGGCGTCCATTATCACCATGCAGTCTCCGGTCACATAGTCGAAGCCGGCGAGCATCGCATTCTCTTTGCCGAAATTGCGTGATAGATCCACGTAGCATACTCTTGGATCGTTGCGGTGGAGACTCTCGATCACAGCGATAGTGTTGTCTTTGCTGCCATCGTTTACGAGAAGAACTTCCCATTCATATCTGTCGTTCCTATCTATCACTTTCACCAACTCATCGTAGAGCAGCCGAAGTGTCGATTCCTCGTTGTAGCAGGGAATCAGTAGGGAAACCTTCTTTTTAGAGGATTTCGGGGGGGGGTAATATGTTCATTATCAGTTAGTTGTCTATAGTGATATTCCTATCTGTAATCCAATTAGGCAAAACTGTCCACGCTGCCACACCAAACAATTTTTGCGTCGGGACGTTTGCTTCGCAAAGTTATCGCTTTTATTTCAATTAAACAAATGCCGGAGCGTCCACGTAGTCCGTTTTATCCTCCGAAGTATTACAAGAATCTGTGATTTTATCCTCCGAAATGTTACAAAAAAAGTGACCTATAGGTCTAAAAAGAATCGCCCGGTGTCTGCTGACAACCTCGGGCGATTCCATTATGAGAGATTCTATGAGAGATTCAATTGTTGGATTCAATTGTGTGAGATTCCATTGTGAAATTCAATCATCTGCGTTTGGAACGTAGACGCTTAATCCAGATGTAGTATCCGGTCAATGGGAGCGAAGCCCCCAGCAGGGCGGCGAGGAATGCCAGAATACGGCCTGCGATGCCTGCCCATGCTCCGGTGTGGACGGCATATATCCAACCGCGCATTTTGTCGCCGGCGGCATTGTCGGCATAGCGCTGTTCGGCGGTGATTTTCCCCGTTTGTGAATCGAATGAATAGCTGTCGGCGGCACGGTTGTTGCCGTAGTTGCCGAGCGACACCTCCACTTGACCCTCTGAAACGGTTATTGAGGGCGCATTCACGTTTTGAGCCTTGACGGCATCGTATGCTGTTTGCCAATTCTCAAACGAGGTCCATGTGTCGCCGTATGTCTGACGCGAAGCCCCGGTTCCACCATCGGTGTGTTGGAACTCTTCCGGTTTCCCGACATTCTCCTTTCCTTCGGCGTTCTCAGCTTTGCTGGCTTTGTTGTGGTGCGCCGCCGCTTCATCCGCTTTGGCATGCTCCGGTTTTCCTGAACGCTTACCCTTTTCCCAATTATCCTTTTTCCAATTATGCTTTTCCGGCTTAGCTTCCGCTGCTGTGGCGGATTCGGAGGACGCCGCGGAGCTGTCGTTGGCGGCAACTTCAGTATCGTGGTGATGATAGCGCGCACCATCGCCATGGTGAGGATGTTCCCCGTCACCACGATGGTGTTGTTCGCCATCCTTATGCTCCCAGTGACCCTTTTGCTCAGATGCGCCGGTGGTGCCGTCGGCAGCTTCTTCCATTTCGGACTCTGCTTGATGCAGGTCATTCGATGGTGCCGCATCCTCGTGCTGGCGTTTTGTCTCAGCCTTATTGGCTTTGGTGGCGCGGTCAGCTTTGGTGGCGCGGTCAGCGGAATTAGTACGGTCGGTGGCGGCCTCCGCTAATTCAGGCTTGCCATGTCGGTCGCCGTGACCTTTGCCGTGTCCGTGACCATGACTTCCACTATGACCATGACTTCCACCATGCCCTTCACCGCCACCATGGAATGCCGTTTGTTCCACGCCGAAAACTTTGTAGAAGCCGGTGCGGTACCAATCGAAGGACCATGTGAGTCCTGTCAACGCCATGGCGAGTAGGAATATCACGATATACATTCCGCCGGCGACGTGCAGGTTCTTCCAAAAGATGGTCCATCCGTTACGCACAGAAATTTTCAGACTGCGCTTAAAGGCTTTGCGCGCACGGTATAGCCAAATCAGAATACCCGTGATCAGCACAATCACGAAAACCAAGGTTGATATGCCAACTATGAGTTTGCCGTGGAATACGCCCCCCTCTTTGGGATTCCCCCCGTCGAGGAGCCAACGGTGGAGGAAGAACATGTTTTTGAAGAAGGCTCCGCGTTCGTATGTGCCGGTGATGTTGCCGTTGTATTGGTCAACTAATAGTGCGGCACGGCGCGGCTTCGATAAATTCACTTTGTAAGCGCGTTCCGGATTGTCGGAGATGGTCACTCCGGTGATTTGTACGCTGTCGGGGAGCGTCGCCGCCACACCTTTCATCAGTGAATCAAGAGGTATGGTTTGATCCTTCACCTCGCTGACGTAGTAGATGTCGCGGTTGCACATCTCATGTATCTCCGGCTCCCATACAAGCATGGCTCCGGAGAAACATGTGAGCATTATGATCAGTCCGAATGGCACGGAGAGCCATAGGTGGACTTTTTGAAATATCTTTCGCATATTCTATATTATTTCAGCACACCGATGGCTGTGCAGGTGTTGGCTTGGATTTCAAGTCCCTTTGTGGCGTAGCCTGTGTTGTGGTTGATGCAGTAGACGGCGGGGTAGGCGTTGTCGGTAACTACGCAAATGTAAGTTTTGCCATTCTCGTTGTAAACCCCTTTGCTGAATCCTGTGATATTCGATTCGTCGGGTAGTCCGGTGACGTATGTGAGTTTGCCGGATGTGCCGTCAAACATTGCGAGACGGTTTGCGGTGTAGCCCTTTTGCGAGAATGGACGGTCGTACATCACAAGCAGAAATTTGCTGTCGCCCATGGGATAGCAGCTAAGGAACCCGGCACCGTTTGATTGTTCTTCAAGATTAACATAGTAGTTGTCGAATTTGTTTGATCCGGCGGGGATGCGCACCACTCCTGCGGGGAGTGTGGTCTGTTGGCGCGGATCGGTCATCGTTTTAGCGTAGCTGGGGGAGAACACGTAGATGTCGCCGTTGTCGGCTGCCCATATTGTTTGGTAGTATTGCGATTTGAATCGACCGCAGGCGTATGATATTTTGTCGGTGTGGATGATTGTGGGGTCTGTCATATTTTGGCCGTTGTAGATAGCCACCCAGCAGTCATTGGGATATTGAGTATATTGCAACTCTCCTTTGACGTAAGAGTATGAATTGGAACCGCCGCTCTCTGTCTTTACCAAATCCTCGTTGCCGGGGAGAATCCATTTCCCATCGTTGGTAGCGGCGCCGTATGCGCTGAGACCGTTGGGGACTACGGCGCTGAACAGTTGGCTGCCGCGTTGCTGGATACCTGCTAAAATCACATATTCTCCGTTGCCGAGATAGTTCTCCGCAAGATATTTGTCGCCGGAGGTGTTTGAGGTGTATGTTTCGTCGGAGACGTGTAGATACGACACCAAGAGCATTTTAGGGAGGTTCCCCTCGGCGTTGGCGTATGATGTGGGTGCATCGCCGGTGGAGGTGGTGATGATGTAGTCGCCGTAAGTGCCGAAAGTGGTGAAGCGTTTGATTTCATATTCTTTCGCACGGGCTTTGATGTCACCGTTGGTGTCGCGGTAGTAGGAGCGTGTCGTGCCTCCGTTGCCTTGGTTGTAGGTGAGGGCATAGAGGTATTTGTCGCCCACGAATACCCATTGTGTGGCTCCGTCGTTAGTGAGTCCGTTGCCGACTATGGAGAGGGTGCCTCCGTCAAGGTTGTCGGGGGAGAGTAGCACGTTTTGTGATTGACCAAGCACATCGCCTGTGGAGGCGATGACGAATCCGGGAACTGACACGGTCTCGGTGTTGTCGTTGTTATCACCTCCTTTGAGTCCGTTGTCGTCGGAACATGACTGCATGACGGGGAGTGCCGCTGTGGCAAGTGCCGCCAAAAGTAGTTTTGTTGATTTCATTTCGTATGTTTTTTATTGATTTTCGTGTGTTTTGCTGATTTTCGTATAATGTTGCGTAGGTTATTTGCCGCCGAAGCGGATGCGCAGTTTGACGTAGAAAGCTCGCCCCGGCTTTTGCAGACTGAAGTTGTCGTATAGCTTGGCGTCGGTGAGGTTGCGACATTCAAATGAGACATTGTATTTGCCGCGGCTCATGCTGTAGGTGAGCGATACGTTGTGCGCCCATTGGTCTGGCACCATATAGTCGCTGTTGTTGGCTCCTATGCTTGAGGCGTAGTAGCAGAAGCTCTTGGTGAATTGGTTGTCGTAAGTCACTTGCAGCACGTTGTCGCGTGCGCCGCATCCTTGCCAGTAGAAGTTCACGTCGATATCGGTGAAGAAGTAGGGTAGGTTCGGTACGCGGTCTTTGTAGGTGATATTTTCGGCGGTGGAGCCTTTCATCGTTTTCATATTGTCGCGTATGCTCATGCTTGTGAGGTTGCCCCCCACCGAAGCCCAGCGTCCGTAGTTGTATCGTCCCGACAGGGTGATTCCTTTGGTCAGGATTTTGCCGTAGTTGATGTATGTCGCGGCTTGTTTTCCTCCGGAGAGGTTGGTGATGTTGCGTTGGATATAGTCGCTGGTGTTGCGGTAGACCAAGCCACCCTCAAGATATACGCCGTGTACTCCGTAGCGTCCGTTCCAGCTGAGGTTGAAGTTCACATTGTGGCTTTTTTCGGGGAGGATGCCTATATCCCCCATTTCAAGGTCTTCATCGCCAAACATCTCTTCGATAGTCGGTAAGCGCAATGCGCGTTCATACGAAAGTTTCGCTTGCACCGTGGGTATAATGAAGTATGTTCCGGCGGCGCCGTAGCCCCAGTCGTCGGTGCTTTTGGTGGTGCGCTCGTAGCTCTCTCCGGTGGAGGTGGTCGCCATGGGTCCCGACACGTATTGATTATAGTATTTGCCGAAGAGGGATAGGTTCCATCGGCTGTCGGTCATCAGTCGGTAGCTTAACCCTGTGATGTTTTTGGTGGTGACCTTCGCGATAGGATCGGTCACGGCTTCCGCGGTGAGCAGGTCGGTGTTGCTGCGGCGGAATGTGTTGACTACGTGGTTCACGGTGATCGTGTGTCCGTTGGCGATGCGGTAGTTCGCGGTGGCGGTGGCGTTGACGTTGTGTGCCAACGCTTTCAGCAGTTGATAGCTCTGCTCTCCGGGCGAGTTGAGAGGGTTTGTCTCGCCGCGCCAGTTATATTGCACCATGGCTGTGTCCACGTTGTTTGTGACGTTGCGGTTGTAGTTTGCGGTGGCGGTCACATCGAGACGGTTGTCGATCAATCCTCGCTTCACATATTCAAGCGACGGCATCAACGAATATCCGTGGCGGTGTTTTTGCCCGTAGACGATATCCTGGCGGACACCTGTCTGGATCTCCTGATACATGTGGCTGTATGTCATGCCGAACATCAGGCGGTCAGCCCATTTTTTGTCGAGGAGTCCCACTTTTGCAGAGACTGCTTCATTGTGGTAGGTGTTGTTGAAGCGCCTCACGTGTTCGATCTGCGTGCGGTCTATCGCTCCGGTGGCGAAGTCTTTCACTGAGTTGTCGACCCAATAGTTGTTGTCGCTGTAGTTTTGAAACGCGTTGATTTCCCAGTGGAAGCCGTTGTTGAGGTTTTGTGATGCGTTGATGTGTGATTTGTGGGTGTTGAACGAGCCGTAGCTGTAGCTGGCGTCGACATTCCATGAGCGGCGGTTGCGGTTGGTGACGATGTTTATCACTCCGCCGATAGCGTCTGTGCCGAAACCCACGGGCACCACTCCTTTATAGACTTCGATGCGGCGTGCCATGTTCACAGGGATGTTGTTCACCCCGAAGGATGCGCCCACACCCTCTTGAGGCACTCCGTCGATAAATATCTTCACGTGTTTACCTGAAAATCCGTCCATCGACAGCTGCATATCGGAACCTACGCCGCCACTCTCGCGTAGTTTCATGCCCGGGGCTTTGCCCAATGCGTCCGCGAGGTTCTTGTTGGTGTTCGCAAGGTCGCGGGTGTCTATCGCGATAGCATTGTACGATGAAGTGCGTACCTTGGTCACCGGTGAGCCGGTCACTACAACGTTTTGCAGTTCCACCGGGTTGGTCTCGTCCCCTTTTATCGTGTCTGTTTCTTGTGTGTGTTTGTGTCTGTGATGATGCGGTCTGTTTGTGTGCTGTGCGTAACCCGCGAATGATAGTGAGATAAGGACGGCGGCTATTGTTATTTTTTTCATTTTCAGGTTTATATATTGTGGCTTTTGTAAATTATATGTACTTTTGTGGCTGCAAAGATAATATGTTTTATCCGCTTGCAGGTATAACAAAAATTTTATAAGGTTATAATATCAGTTATATATGCGCTGCGATCTTGAATGGTTTCGTACCTTTAAAATAATCTACGAAGTCGGCACTATGAGTGAGGCTGCCCGTGAGCTTGGGGTTTCCCAACCGGGTGTCAGTCTGCAACTTAGTGCCTTGGAGGGCTATATAGGTCAGCCCCTTTTTGAGCGTACGCGCCGTAAGCTGATTCCTTATGAAAGGGCTAATATTTTATATGCCCAAATCTCCGCCGCGGTAAATAAAATGGAGGAGGTGGAGACGGCGTATTTGCTCGGTCATGGCGTGAAACGTAAGACTTTAAGCATCGGAATGTTCCCCGGAATGTCGGCGCAGGTGCTTGATAAGCATCTCTCGCGGTTGAATCTTAATGTCATTCTCCACAATGGAAGCAACAAGCAGCTGACAGAGTTGCTTGAAAACGGGAGCGTGGATATGATTGTCTCGAATATGCAGACACCGTTGCGCAATATTGAGTATCACTTCATGGGTAACTCCCATTTCGTGATGATCGCGGGAAAGGACACCGACCTCACGGAGTTCCATAAAATCGACATAAACAATAAGAAGGCGTTGAGGAAGTGGCTTAAGAGCCAGATATGGTTCAGTACGCGTGAGGTGGAGGATATAGCGATGTTTTGGCGTATTAATTTCAGGTCGGATGCCGATGTTATTCCCAATTTCACTCTCCCTGATGTTTACGGTATCGTGCGCGCCCTCTCTTGCGGCTCCGGACTTGCTGTGGTGCCGCAGTCGATATGTGGCGATGCCATTTCGCGCGGAGATGCCCATCTCTTATGGGAGGGATACACCCCGATGCTCAATAAGCTTTATATAGGCCACCGCAAAAAGACGCTCCTTCATGAGGAAATCACGCAGGTTCAGGAACTTGTGATTTCGGAGTACCGCCGGCTGCATCCGGAGTGGGATTCCAATTGATTTAATAACTATAATAACTTTAACTATAAAATTGAATATTATGAAAGTATTTAAGATTACATTGAGCAGTGTGGTGATTCTCGCGCTCGCATCATGCGGCTCTTCGAAGGCTGATGAGCGCCAAGAGACAGACAGTGTTGAAGCTCAGGAGGTGACAGCGCAGACCGAGCAGACCGCTCCGCAGGAGGAGACCCTGCCTGTTGAAGAGGAGGCTCCCGCTGTTGACCATTCCGCAAACTTCAAAGTTATCAGAACCGTATACGATAAGTTTGTGTTCGGCTCCGCGGAATCAAACCCCAACACTTATTTCACGCCTAAAGCCCTCAAGAAGCTGGCTAAGGCTTACGAATATGATTGTGATGAGGGAGACTGCTACGCATACTGGGAACTTAGATCCGCCGCTCAGGATGGCCCCTCGGATACTCAGAAAGTAATATCAGTGGATCCGGATGAGGAGGATGGCTGGTATGTGGTCGCCTACAATGATATGGGGAACAAGGGTAAGACAAGAGTTAAAATCGTTGATGGCAAAATCGACGATTACAAACGTATAAAATAAGACTTATAGGTCAACACTTATGTGGGGGCTGGGCTGTGAATTGTACATGGCTCAGCCCCAATGTTTTGCGGTCTCGAAGTGTTTGATTCTGAGATTGACGTATTATTCCCAATTATTGATGCCGAACAGGATGGCAATCCCAAAGAGAGCTATGAGAATGATGAATAACGCAAATACTTGTAAGAGATAAACCAGCCATTTAGATGACACCTTCTTTTCAATTATTCTATCCATAGGCTGAACTATAAATCCGGCTATAATGCACACAATGATTGTTACTATCCACATATTTTGAATCCTTATTGTTCGAATCTTTGCTTATGAGTCTTTATTTGATAAGTGCAAAGTTACAACTTTTCTTTTGAGACTTGTTGCTTAGGATGTCGGAATTTGCTAACTTTGTATCAAAATATGAAACCAAAACATAGTGGAGGATATTGCTCTCAGACGCTTGAAAGTTGTTCTCGCTGAAAACATGGCTGGTAAATGGCTTGGTGGTTGATGTCGCCAGTTTGTCAAACCGAGAGTAGCATTGTGGGAATATCGCCCATCACTCATTAAATGAAGAAATTAAAAAAACATATATTGCCAGAACAGACTACAGCCCCTATTGTCGAGGAAAGTAAATCTGCTTATGGGTTAAAAACTTACATCAGCCTATTCAGTAGTGCCGGTGTGGGGTGTTATGGTTTCAAAGAAGAGCATTTTCATTGCATTGCCACCGTTGAGCTGATTGAACGTAGACTAAAAATACAACAATATAACCATAAGTGTTATCTTGATAGTGGATATATCTGCGGTGACATGACTCAGGAAAGCACAAGACAAAAGGTAATCAATGAACTGAATATATGGCGCACAAATTTTGGCATCAATGAACCGGACGTTATAATTGCAACTCCTCCTTGTCAGGGTATGTCTGTCGCTAATCATAAGAAGAAAGATGAGCTTGGCAGAAATTCATTAGTTGTGCAATCAATTAAAATGGTCAAGGAACTTAATCCCAAGTTCTTTATATTTGAAAATGTATCCGCCTTTCTGAAATCTGTATGCACTGACGTAGATGGAGTTGACAAGACTATCGGAAGTGCAATTGAAAATAATCTTGGAGGGACGTACAACATTTGTAGCAAAGTCATAAATTTCAAAAACTATGGCTGCCCTTCAAGTAGAACAAGAACTCTTGTTATAGGTTCAAGGAAAGACCTTAATGAGGTTTCTCCAACTTGTGTGTTCCCAACTAAAACAAAAGAGAAAACACTAAGAGAAACCATTGGTCATCTACCATCGTTGAAAACTATGGGGGAGATATCGCAAAGTGATATTTTCCACTCATTTAGAGAATACGCACCGCACATGGAGGCGTGGGTATCTGAACTCAAGGAGGGTCAATCAGCCTTTGATAATGCCGACATATCACGTATTCCCCACCGTGTAGTGGATGGTGTAGTTGTCTATAATGCTCGAAAGAATGGAGATAAATACACTCGCCAACGATGGGATAAGGTGGCTCCATGCATCCACACGAGAAATGATATTATGGCAAGTCAAAATACTGTTCATCCCGTTGATAATAGGGTGTTTAGTATTCGAGAGGTCATGTTGATGATGTCTGTTCCTGATACGTTTAGGTGGTCTGAATATACAACGGAAGAATTAAATGCCCTTCCACTGTCGGAAAAGAAACTATTCCTGAAAAAAGAGGGTATAAACATCCGACAAACACTCGGGGAGGCTGTCCCTACCATCATCTTTAGACAAATTGCGCACAATATAAGGAGCATATTGTGTCGCCCTGAGTTTTCAGACAAAGATGTTGAAGCTCTAATAAAACGGTACAAACTAACAGATAGGCCCAACCTAATCAAGTATATAGAAACAAGTACTCGCCCATTCCCGGAATTGGCAAAAATAGCAGAAATGTGTAATGCGGAAAGAGATAACACCGCAGCGTATTATACAAGACAAGACATCTGCTATGCTGTCATGTCGGAATTGCCGGAGGTTAAGGGTGTGTCGGAGTTGCATATACTTGAACCCTCTGTCGGTGTTGGTAATTTCCTGCCAATACTGTTTGCTAAGTATTCTGATGTCGCTTATGTGGCTTTGGATGTGGTTGATATTAATCCTGAAAGTATCGAATTGTTGAAGCTGCTTATCTCTAAATGTGAAATCCCCCAAAATTTCACGATAAACTATATATGTGCGGATTTTCTCACTTATGACTTTGGACGTAGGTATGACGTTGTTGTTGGGAATCCGCCATATATGAAAATATCGGGAGATAAGGATAAAATCAACACATACAAAGCCTATGCTGAAAACAAGGATACTAACAACATATTCTCTTTCTTTATAGAGAAATCTCTAAGGATTGGAGACGCGGTGGCTCTGATTGTTCCTAAAAGTTTGATCAATGCTCCTGAATTTAATATCACTCGCTCTGTAATAAATCAAAATAGCATAGTATCTATCACCGACTTTGGTGAGAAAGCTTTTAAGGGGGTGAAAATAGAAACCATCAGTTTTGTTGTTTCCTCTAAAGAAAAAAGGGGACAAACAAAAGTGCGTTCATACATTACTAATGATGTGAGGATTGTTGGCCAAGACTACATCACGAGTCGAGATTATCCCTATTGGTTGCTATATCGAGATAGACAATTTGACAATGTCGCTTCTCAACTGAAATTAGGTATATTCAGAGCCTACCGAGACAGAAAGATAACCAAATCCATCACGCAAGAAACAGGAAATGTCAGGGTTCTGAAATCGCGTAACATTGGCGATAATGAAGTGGTTGACATTCCCGGTTATGATTGCTATGTGAACTCTACCGCAGGTCTGGATGTCGCTAAATTTCTCAATATGGGAAATTGTGTTTTAGTGCCAAATTTAACATACAATCCAAGAGCTTGTTTGTTGCCGCCAAACTGTATAACTGATGGGTCTGTTGCTATTTTGCAGCTCATAAGTGAAACAGACAATATTACGTCCAATGATTTGACGTATTATGCTACAGATGAATTTAGGACGTTTTATATGACAGCTCGAAACAAAGGAACACGTTCACTCAACATAGATAACAACTCCGTTTTCTTCTTTGGAAAAAAACTTTAATAGATACCATATATGAACTCGTCAATACAACAATATATTGATAGCTTACAGTTAGATATCAGAGTCACCGGAAATGCGCGTTTCACTGATCAGAAATGTTTGCCGGATGTAATATCCGCTGTGGCGGAATGTATCATGGAATATACTGAAGACGACCATGATAAGGAATTTAGTAACAACGACATTTGGCATTCCCCTTATGCAAGTGAATTAATCTCATCTTCATTCTCAAAACCGGACTTGGATGATGGAAGAGCACAGAGTGAATATGATAAATTCTTTGCACAACCGATGAAGCTTTTCTCGTCTGCGGGCATATTAAACGAGAATAAAGGGAAAAGAGGAAATTCATACACAATCCGTCATCGCAATATCTTAGAGTTCATATCTCTTAGAGAACGAAACGCCTGTGATTTCTTATGTGCATATTTGGAAAAGGCAATGACAGATAGTGGCGTGATGCGATATTTTGATAATTTCTTTGAAAATCAGGATAAAACATCATTGTCTGACCTGAGAAACGCCTTAATGACTTTATACCACAAATATACTCCCGTAAGGAATGACTATGAGCCACCACGCATATTTAATAAGTTCATAAATGTTATGGCGTTCAAACGTGGGAAACAAGGTGTTGATAAGGGAAATTTATCTAATGTCACAATCTCTATTGATAAGATCAGATATAATAGTGTGAATTGGAGGGATGTCGGCAAGGATAAAAGGATGACCAGGCAAGAGTATCAGGATACAGTCGCCAACATCATAAGTGAAAATCAAGGATACTATAAATATCAGATAGAGAAAGCCAAGAAATTTGTCAAGGCGATAGAACCTTACAGCGAGATTCATAGATTTGACTGTTATCCCGCATCTCAGGCTCATCATATTTTCATGGCGAGCGAATTTCCCTCTATTGCTGATTGCCCTGAAAATATTATCTGTTTAACTCCTAATCAGCATTTTCAAAGGGCACATCCGAATAATCATACGCAAGAGGTTGATAGGGATTATCAACTTGTTTGCTTGCTATCGAAATTGGACTCAATTGAAATCAATTTAAGGGGTGGACGAGATGACTACTCTCTTGCGGACTTTATCAATGTGTTGAATACAGGCTTGAGAACTGATGCGTTCAATACTCAGATGGATTATGAGGAGGTCAAGTTCCAAATCATGAAGCATGCGTACTATACGAGTCTTTTCCCCTAATCATAAAGATAATCCGCATAACTCACTTGATATGAGGTCGTAAAGGCTAAATTTGAAGGAAGAACCAAAAGAAAGTAAAGGTTGATTTTCCGAATCCTCGCTCTTCTTGAAATTATGGAGAATAAGAAAAA
>CAYQMV010000003.1:61511-64443 GCA_964418705.1 uncultured Sangeribacter sp. | reverse complement strand
TTGAGCATATTCAATACAACCCGGTTGCAGGCGAATATGACAGCGACATATTCACGATCTCGCATCCCGATAGCCGACGTGCTTTGCAATCGATTAAGCACGTCACTGATTATGTAATTTGGGACAGTAATCGTGAACGTGATTTTGCTATGGCACTTGACGCTGCTCGTGAAGTTGTGGTTTACGCTAAATTGCCGCGCTCTTTCCGCATTCCAACACCCGTTGGCGACTATGCTCCTGACTGGGCAATTGCTTTCGACCGCGAAAAGGTACGCCACATCTTCTTCATTGCCGAGACCAAAGGCTCTATGAGAGATATAGATCTCCGTGGTGTAGAAGGTGGTAAAATTAAATGCGCTGAAAAGCTTTTCAGCGAGCTGTCAAATTCAAAAGTTATTTACCACAAAGTCGCTTCCTTCGACGACCTCTGCGAAAAGCTCACAAAACTATAATATTCATCACCCATGAAAGGAGAAGATAAAGAACTATACCGTTTCCTCGGAATCCACGTCAGGAGTTACTCCGACAGGTGATATAGTAACTTGCCACGGACTTGGACAAATTATCTGTCCAAGTTCGTGGCAAGTCTTTGAATGACGAAAATTACGGATTATACTGCCGTATCAGTATTATTTCTTGATGCCGTCGCGCTTAAGGAGTGCGTCGATAGTCGGTTCTTTGCCGCGGAACTCAATGTAGAGTTCCATGGGGTCGACGGTGCCGCCGCTCTGGAGCATCTTAAGGAATTTCTTCGCTGTGGTTTTGTCGAAGATGCCATTCTCCTGGAACGCCGCGAACGCGTCAGCGTCAAGCTCCTCGCTCCACTTGTAGCCATAGTATCCGGCGCCGTAGCTTCCGGAGAAGATATGTCCGAAAGTGGGGGAGAACATACTTCCCACCTCAGCGTCGAAGACCTTGACAGGCTCCAACGCCGCAGCCTCAAACGGCTCTATGTCCTCCGACGCGCGCAATGGCTCGGTGATCGTGTGGTATGCCATATCAAGGAAACCGAAGTTGAGCTGACGGATGCATGAGTATGCCGCGCCGTACTGGCTTGATTGGATGAATCTGTCAATCAATTCCGCCGGCATCTTCTTCCCTGTCTTATAGTGTTTCGCAAAGCTGTCGAGATATGATTTCTGAGTGAGGTAGTTCTCATTGAACTGCGAGAACAGCTCCACAAAATCTTGATAAACGTTTGTGCCGCTCAAGGAACTGTAGGTGGTGTTGGCGGATAAGCCGTGGAGCGCGTGTCCGAACTCATGGAGGAACGTGCCCACCTCGTATGGAGTGAGAAGTGAAGGCTCCCCTCCGGAGGGCTTGCTGAAGTTGCAGACTATCGAAATCACGGGCAACTGCTTCTTGCCGTCGGCCTTGTACTCGCCGCGGAACTCCGTCTCCCATGCCCCGGGGGCTTTCCCGGCGCGGTAGTAGAAGTCGGCGTAGAGCAATCCTATCATCTCGCCTGAGGCGTTGTAGACCTCAAACGCTTTCACGTCGGGATGGTAGACGGGGAAGGATTTGTTCTCCTTGATTTTGTAGCCATAGAGCTTTGTCGCAAGGTTTAGCACACCCTTGATGGTGTTCTCCATCTCGAAGTAGGGGCGCATATCCTCATCATTGAAGGAGTATTTGGCGTTTTTCAACTTGTCAGCCCAATAGGAATAATCCCAAGAATCGAGCTTGAAGTCCTCACCCTCGCTTTGGCGCGCGTATTCCTCAATCTCCTTAAGTTCTTTGTGCATAGCGGGGAGATAAGCCTCGGCGAGTTTGTTGAGGAATGAATAGACGTTCTCCTGAGTCTTCGCCATCTTGCTCGCCAGGGCGTATTGGGCGTAAGTGTCGTAGCCCATCAGGTTGGCGATCTCCAAGCGGATGTTAGCCACATCCTTGAGGATTTGGGTGTTGTCGTATTCGCCGCTGGTGTTGCGCGTGGTGTAGAGACGATACATTCTGTGGCGCACGTCGCGGTCTTTGGCATATTTCATCAAAGGCCCGTAGGAGGGATAGAACACGGTGAAGAGATAGAGGGCCTCGTTGTCGGCTTTACCCTCCGCCTCCAGTGTCTCTTTAGCCTCCTGGCGCGCGTTGGCGACGATGGACTCGGGGACACCCTCGAGTTGGTCGGCGGTGAGCCACAGACGGCTGTCGGGACTCTTCATCCCGTTGGTGAGGTTCTGCGAGAATTTCACCTGAAGGGCGCTGAGCTCGCTGTTGAGCTTCTTGAATCTGTCGCGGTCGCGTCCTTCGAGGTTGGCTCCCGACTGCACGAATCCTTTATATGTCTCGTCGAGAAGGCGCATATCCTCGGCGGTGAGGTCGGTGCGCTCGGCGCGGTGGTCGTAAACGTATTTGATGCGTTTCCACAGACCCTCGTTGAGCATGATTGAGGTGGAGTGCTCCGACATGAGGGGCGTGAGCCGCGCGGTGATCTCCATCAATGTCTCATCCCCCAGCGCCTGTTCGAGGTTGCTCAATACCAAGGTGGCTCCCATCAATAGGTCGCCGGATCTGTCGAACGCCACCACGGTGTTCTCAAACGTGGGGGTAGCGCTGCTTGCCACTATGGCGTCGATTTCCTTGTTCTGTTGTTCGATACCCGCTTTCACCGCCTCCTCATAGTCCGCCGGGACTATCAGATTGAAGGGTATGGCGTTTTGTCCGGTGATGCCGTTGCCATAGAAATCAATCAGCGGATTGGTGCGCGCTCCTGACTCTGACGGTAATAATGTCATAATCGTTAAGGTGGTTAATGTTGCTAATACTTTCTTCTTCATCGTATAAGATGGTTAATGATTTGTGAAGACGGGTCCGAATCATCTTTGGAAGACTCGAACCCGTCAGCTTATGCTATAGTTTCAGTGTGTTGTGATAAACACTATAAATTTAGCACTGATTATAAGTTGGCACTTAAATTAAGCGCTGATTATAA